>CAYZFV010000403.1:0-7542 GCA_964477765.1 uncultured Candidatus Kuenenia sp. | reverse complement strand
CGGCGTGGAGATTGTCGAGGTGTTTGTCGACGCGGAGGGGCCTCCCGACCCGGCCCGCACATCTTGCCTCGATGTGCTCGCGGCGCGGGGCGTGGAACTCGTGCCGCTCGCTCGGCGGCCGTTTGAGAAGATCGCCTTCGGGAGCCGTAACGAAGGGCTCGTGGCGGTGGTGCGGTTTGCGGCGCGGGATCTGGAGCAGTTTCAGCCGGCCGCCGATCGGCCGGTGCTCGTGGTGGAGGGCGTCGAAAAGCCTGGCAACTTGGGCGCGATTCTTCGCACGGCCGATGGGGCCGGGATCGCGGGGGTGATTGCCTGCGGCAGCGGCACCGATCCGGCCAACCCCGCTGCCATTCGCGCAAGCCTCGGTGCGATTTTTTCCGTGCCGCTGGCCGGAGCGTCGTCGGAGGCGGCGATCGACTGGTGTTCCCGCCACCAGCGGCCGGTCTTTGCGGCGATGCCGAACGGAGCGCTGCTCTGGCATGCGGCCCCGTTGGCCGGCGGTACGGCGATCGTTCTCGGCAGCGAAGCCCACGGACTTTCCGCAGCCTGGCAGGAGGCGGCCGCCACGGGCCGGATCAGCCTGCAGACGATCCGCCTCCCGATGTGCGGCATCGCCGACAGCCTCAATGTGTCGGCGACGGCGGCCATTTTGGCCTATGAAGTGCTGCGGCAGTCGGGGGGAGGAAACCGTGGCGGTTGAACTCGCCTTTCAGGAGGTTGGCCAAGGGCAGCCGGTCGTGATCCTTCATGGCCTCTTTGGCTCGAAACGCAACTGGACTTCGATTGCCAGACAGTTGGCAACGACGCATCGGGTGTTTGCCGTCGATCTGCGGAACCACGGCGAAAGCCCGTGGGCTGCCCGCCACGACTATCCAGCCTTAGCTGATGACGTCGCGTCATTCATGGAACAGAAGGTGAGCGGCTCAGCTACCGTGATCGGTCACAGCATGGGTGGTAAAGCAGCGATGGTGCTGGCGCTCACGCGGCCAGACCTCGTCGACAAGCTTGTAGCCGTCGACATCCCTCCGGCGGAGTCGATCGGTACTCAGGATGCCTTTATCGAGGCGATGCGGCAGGTGCCGCTGGCCATGCTCACGCGGCGGACGGAGGTCGACGCCCTGCTTGCCGAGGCGATTCCCGATCGGGGGATTCGCAGCTTTTTGCTTACCAATGTCGGTGCCGGGCCGCAGGGGCTTTCCTGGACGATCAATCTCGACACCCTCGCCGGCGAGTTTGCGATGATCCGTGGCTTTCCCGATATGGCGGTGGCGGAGCCGTTTGCCAAGCCGACGCTGTTTCTCGTGGGCGGTCGCTCCGAGTACGTGCAGCCGCAGCATCATGCCGAGATCCGGCGACTTTTTCCCGCAGCTGAGATCGCCGTGATCCCGGAGGCCGGGCATTGGGTGCATGCCGAGGCGCCGGAAGCATTTCTGGCCGCCGTGCGGCGATTTTTGGTTTCGTGAAAAGTCTGAGTCGGCGCACGTGACGATCGCTATGGAGCCACGATTTCCAATCGCGGCTCAGCGTCAATGAGACGAAGCCGAATCCGCTCGTGGCCACTGGCATGGAGGGCCAGGAGTTCGACCGCATCGAAGTGGCAACAGACGACAGCAAAGGCGTCGAAGCCACGCTCGTCATCGGCCGCCGGTGCGGGCGGCGCCGGCAGGAAGGCTGGCAGCGACGCGCCGGGGGCTGCGGGGGTCGTATAGCAGGCCCGGCTCATCGGCTGCGTGGCATCCCAGGCCGCCCGGGCAATCGCGTCGCGGTGATGAATCGTCGCTTGGGCGGCGATACGAATCTGCAGCCGACGCGCCGGGTCATACCAATGGAGGGCGACGCGGCCTTCGGCGCCGATCTGGTCGACCTTCGGGCTGCGGATGTCGGTATGAAACCGTGCTTCCCGACCGGGGCCATCGAAGCCCCGCAGCACGACCGTGCGGGCCTGGGGGGCTCCCGTCTCATCGACCGTCGCCACCGTGGGCAGGTGAAGCGGATGCCGGCCCGATGCCGCTGCCGCAGCAAGATCGGCGGCCACAGTCTGCCAGATGGCTGCGGCCGACCCGCCCGCCAAATGCATCGCGGTGGGCGCGTCGGGGAGGCCTGCAGATTCGGGCAGCGGAACCATCGTTCCACTGATCATACCGCGGCCGGCATCGGCTATCCTATGCGGCTGGTTTCAGTTACTGGAGCGAGGGCGATACGCGATGAGCACGATCTACGAGGAGCAGTCGGTCAGCGCGGTGGACCACGGCGAACCGGCGCGGTTTCGCTATCGACTGCTGCGGCCGGCGACGGTTGAGCCCGGCAAGACCTATCCAATTGTGCTCTTTCTGCACGGCGCCGGCGAACGGGGCAGCGACAATCTCGCCCAGCTCAAGTATCTCCCCACCTGGCTGGCCGAGCCCGAATGGCGGGAGCGGTATCCATGTTACGTGGTGGCGCCGCAGTGTCGGGCCGATCATCGCTGGGCTCCGTACGACTGGTCCGACAAGCAAAGCAGCCCACTGGCTCCGGAGCCGACGGGCGATCTGGCGGCGGCGGTCGCGGCGGTCGATGCCGTGCGGGCCGCCGAGCCGATCGATCCCGCCAGGATCTACCTCACCGGCCTCTCGATGGGAGGCTATGGGGCTTGGGAACTGGCCGCGCGGATGCCGCAGCGGTTTGCGGCGGTGGCGCCGATCTGTGGCGGCGGCGACGAAGCGCAGGCCAGGAAACTCGTGGGTCTCCCCATCTGGTGCTTTCATGGGGCCGATGACAAGGTCGTGCCCGTTGCGCGGTCGCGGTCGATGGTGGCGGCCATCAAAGCCGCCGGGGGTGAGCCGAAATACACCGAGCTTCCGGGCGTGGGGCATGACTCGTGGACCCCGGCCTACCGCGAAAGTGGGTTGCTCGACTGGCTGTTTCAGCAGCGGCGGTGAGTCTGCTTCAGTGGATTGCTTCAGTGGATTGAAAAGAATACAGACCTGGGAGCCGCCTGCCATTGTGTGCACTGGATCGCAACGTTTGGGTGCCGGTGCCTTCTTGCTGGCGATCGTGGTCCATCTGCTCGCGGCCTCTGACGGCTGGACGGCTGACGTGGTGGTCGTGCAGCCGGGCGAGGCTTTGCAGGATGTCATCCGACAAGGTCGCACGGCACCGCGGCCGCTCGTGGTGGAACTGGCAGCGGGGCGGCATGAGTTGGCTCAGCCGCTGGTCCTTACGGAGGCCGACTCTGGCCTGACGCTCCAGGGGCCCGCGGACGGCGTCGCGCTGCTCGTCGGCTCGGTGGTGATCCGCGAGTGGACGGCGGTCGCTGGACGAGAGGGACTCTTCGAGGCTCCGCTTCCCGAGGCTGTCCGTAACCATCCGCCGCGTCATCTCTTCATCGATGGCGACCTGGCGACCCGGGCGCGGACGCCGAACACCGGCTGGCTCGAAACTCCCGGCACGCTGGCGATCGAGCCCCCCTTCACGCTCACGATCCCGCGCGAGCATTCCGTCGCGAACTGGTCGGCGCAGGATGGCATCTGGATCGTCGGACTCCAGAAATGGGCGGGATTCAAATTTCCGTTGCATGACATTGATGTGAGTGCCAACGCCGTGCAGCTCAACGGCAAGCTCCATGCTCATCGCCAAGAGAAGAAGGCCAACCGGTTCTGGATCGAGAACGATCCGGCGTCACTCGACAGGCCTGGGGAATGGCGGATCGACCCCCGGCGTGGCGTCATCCAGTTGCTCTCTGCGACCGGTGAGCCTCCTCGTCCCGGCTCGGTCACGATCCCGATCCTGTCGGAACTGATTCGGCTCGAAAACTGCCATGACGTCACGATTCGGAATCTTCATGGTGGCGAGGTTGACGACGACCTGCCGCCGGCCGGTGAGGTCGATGTGCAGGCCGCGGCGGTCCGTCGTGGCGCCGTGCGGCTGGTCGGAGCCCGACAGGTCACCCTTGTCGACTGCCGGTTCCGGGGCCTCGGCGGCTATGCCATCGATGTCGGTCGCGGTTCACAGGAATGCCGCATCTCCCGGTGTGAACTCACGAATCTCGGTGCCGGTGGTGTGCGGATCGGGGAGACGCGTCCGGAAGACGTCCCGGCGGCGGTGGTAAGCGGCCACGAAATCGAAGGCTGTACGATTCACGATTACGGGAAAACCTATCTGGGAGCGGTCGGGCTGATCGTGTTCCACGCTTCCCAGAACCGCCTGATTCGCAACGAGGTGCACCATGGCAACTACACGGCGGTCTCGGTCGGGTGGACGTGGGGCTACAAAGAATCCCCCTGCCATCACAACCTCGTCGAGGAAAACTGGCTCCACCACATCGGGAACGATCTGCTGAGTGACATGGGGGGCGTCTATCTGCTCGGGCCCCAGCCGGGGACGGTTGTTCGTCGGAATCGGATTCACGACATTTTCTGCCACGACTACGGCGGCTGGGGACTCTATACCGACGAAGGCTCTTCGGGAATCGTGCTCGAGGAAAACATCGTCTGGAACTGTCAGTCGGCGGGCTTTCATCAGCACTACGGCCGCGACAACATCGTGCGGAACAATCTCTTGGTCGATTGCGGCGAGGGTGGCCTGCGGCGGTCTCGTGACGAGCCGCACAAGTCGTTCACCTTTGAAAACAATGTGGTTGTGTGTCGTGAACCGCGGTTCGTCGGTGGAAACTGGAAACACGGTGAAACGATCCTGCGAAACAATCTCTACTTCTCTCCGGCCGGTGAGACACCCACCTGGAATGGCCGTTCTCTCGCTGACTGGCAGGCGGCCGGGCACGACCGCGGATCGCGGCTGGCTGATCCGAGGCTGGTCGATCCTGCCCGCCCCGATTTCGGTCTCGAGCCCGACTCGCCAGCAGAGGCGATGGGAATTCGTATTCCGGCGTTGGCTCGCCCATGACGCCGCTTGCCATCTCGCGCTGGCTGGCCAAGGAAGTGGCGGGGCTCGAGTTCGGCCCCCCGACAGCCTGCGTCTACAACCCGCTCGTCTACGCCCGCCGCCCCCACGAGGCCTACCTGCGACGCTACGCCAAGCGAGAACCGGAGGCGCTGCTCGTGGGGATGAATCCGGGGCCGTGGGGCATGGCGCAGACCGGTGTGCCGTTTGGCGAGGTGGCGCTCGTGCGGGAGTTTCTCCTGATCAATGAGCTGGTCGACCAGCCAACGAGCGTGCATCCCAAGAGACCGATCGAGGGCTTTGCCTGCACGCGGAGCGAGGTGAGTGGACGGCGGCTCTGGGGCTGGGCCCGCGATCGCTACGAGACTGCCCACACCTTCAGCGAGTCGTTTTTCATCACCAACTACTGCCCGCTCGTCTTCATGGAGGAATCGGGCCGCAATCGCACGCCAGATAAGCTGCCTGCTGTGGAGCGTGAGCTCCTGTTTGCCGCGTGCGACGAGGCGCTTCGGCGGCTGGTGGCATGGCTCGCTCCCCGGCGGATCATCGGCGTCGGAGCCTTCGCGGCGGGGCGGGCGGCCCTGGCGGTAGGTGACGGGGGGCCGCCGATCGGCACCATCCTTCATCCGAGTCCGGCGAGCCCGGCGGCGAATCGTGGCTGGGCCGCGCAGGCCGAGAGACAGTTGCGGGCTCAGGGCATCCGTATCCCCGCTCAGTGAAGACCTGCCGGGCCGCGGCCAATCATGCCAGCGGTGCCGGTTCGAGACGGAGCACCACCGGGCGTGATGTCCGCAGCGTCACCCGCGGCTCCGGCTCGATCGGGGCGGCGCTGTCGAGTGCAACGCGAAACCGCGACAGCAGTGTGCCCACGATGATCTGGGATTCGATGATCGCGAAGTTGTTGCCCAGGCAGATTCGGGGGCCGGCACTGAAGGGCAGGTAGGCAAAGGTGTTGGGTGGCTTGCGGCCCCCCTCGAATCGCTCCGGTCGAAACTCCTCCGGATCACTCCAGAGGTCGGGCAGCCGGTGAATCGCATACGGGCAGAAGATCACCAGGTCGCCGGCTTTGACCCTCGTGCCAGCCAGGTCATCGGGCCCCAACACGCGCCGGTCAAACATCCAGACCGGGGGATAGAGCCGGAGCGTTTCGAGAATCACGGCCTTGAGCCGCGGCAGGGCAGCGAGATCTTCGACCGTGGGCGGCTGCCCTCCCGTGGCTGCGGTGAGTTCCTCCCGGAGTCGCTCCTGCTCGTCGGGATGTCGGTCGAGGAGCACCCACAGCCAGGAGAGGGCATTGGCCGTCGTTTCGTGGCCCGCGATCATCATCGTCATCACCTCGTCGCGGAGTTGGGAGTCGCTCATCGACTCTCCCGACTCCTCGTCGCGGGCGGCCATCAGGATCGTGAGCAGATCGGGGGCTTTGCCGCCGGCCGTTTCTCCGGCCGCCAGCCGCTTGCGCTTGGTGGCGATCAGCCGCTCCACGATTGTTTCAAGCGTGGCACGTGCCGGCCGCAGTCGCCGGTTGTTGGCCGTCGGCATCCAGAACGGAGCCCGTAGCGGCGCCGACACGCGGGCCGCCAGGCACGCCAGGATGTCGGGAAATACCCGATTGATCTCGGCGGCACTGTCGGCGAGGTCGTCTCCGAAGAGAGCCTCGGCGACGATACGCAGTGTGACGGTCATCATGTCGGTGCAGGCATCGACGGTGTGACCGGCGTGCGATGCCGCTGTCCGGCGGTCGGCGCAGTCGGTGGCCATCCTTGACATGATCGGCCCAAACAGCTTCACACTCTCGCCGGAGAAGGCGGGCTGGGTGATCCGCCGCTGCCGCTTCCAGAAGGTACCGCCACTGGTCAGCAGGCCGTTGCCGAGCACCACGCGCACGGCATCGAAGGCGGGTGTGTGCTTGTCGTAGTTGGCGAGATTGTCGAGCAGCACGTGGCGGATGACGGCCGGATCGGAGACGAGGTGGCTCCGCTTCAGGCCGATTTGCAAGCAAACCACGCCCCCCTGCCGGGACCGGCGACAGAACTCCCCGAGCGTGTTACGGGAGAGGGCTTCGAGGTCGCCGCCGATCGATTTCAAGAGGAAGGTCGTGACGATGCCGGACATGTGGGTCGCGATTCCGTGGGGTGCCGGGATGAATGTCTTCGGGCAGAAGTTTTATCCAAGACACGCTAGAGAGCGAGCGGCCGAACCGGGCTAGCGTACCTCACCGCCGTCCGCGGCTGCGCCTGTCGGAGCGACTGCCGCTTCCAAACGGATAAACGGTAGTCTCTCGACGTCCCCATGCCGGCCTTCGCGGAAGGCGAACCAAACGTTCGCCCCGGAAAAGTCACCATGATGGACACGATGCCTCCCGCCTGCGGAGCCCGGAGATGCTGGCGCTGTTCACGATCGATGCCGTTCCCGCTCTTGCGGAGCTGCGCCGGGGCAGCGGGGCGGGGTCCGATGATCCAGGGCCAGTATTTGGGAGTTCCTGAATACCGACCGTTGGAAAATGCTCGGAAAGGCGCAAGCCGCGGGGTGCGTGACTGCAGTTGGAGCCTGTGGCGCCCGCAGGAGCGTGCGTTGCAGGCCTCCTGACCGAGACATCGCCCAGATTGAGACAGCAATTGAGCAGGGGGCTCTGGTGAGAGTCGCTCGCGTCGGCCTTGTCGCAGC
>CAYZFV010000402.1:0-3401 GCA_964477765.1 uncultured Candidatus Kuenenia sp. | reverse complement strand
CCAACCAGATCGTGGTGCGGCCCTTCGACCCGGGCACGATCAAGGATATCGAGAAGGCGATTCACGCCGCCGACCTCGGTCTCAACCCGCAGAGCGACGGCCGCCTCATCCGGATCACCATTCCCGCCCTCTCCACCGATGTCCGCAAGAAGATGATCGCCCGCATCAAGGAACTGGCCGAAGAGGCCCGCGTGGCGATTCGCAACGTGCGGCGCGACGCCAACAAGGCGGCCGATGGCGAGAAGACCGAAGGGTCGATGACCGAGGACGACGTCGAGTCGGCCAAGGAAGATGTGCAGGAACTCACCAAGAAGTTTGAGACGCAGGTGGGCGACCTCGCCAAGGCGAAAGAAGTGGAAGTGATGGAGTAAGTGGAAGGAACGGAGTAAGTGGAAGGAATAGAGTAGGGGTCCGACGACACCGAGGGGCGGGGAGGCATCGTGCAGGCATCTGACGCAGCACCCGTCGTCGTCGACGGCGTGGTGAAGCGATACGGCCGACGGACGGTTCTCGATCAGGTGTCGCTCGTCGTGCCGCCCGGGATCACGGGGCTCGTGGGCCCCAACGGCGCCGGCAAGAGCACGCTCGTGCGGGCGATCCTCGGGCTCGTGCGGCTGGCTGCCGGCAGTGTGCGGGTGTTTGGGCTCGACCCGGTCTCCGATCCGCGGCAGGTGCGGCAGCTGGTCGGCGTGGTGCCCGAAGACGAATGCACCGTGCCGGGTCTGGCGGCGGTGGAGATGGTGCGGTATGCCGCCCGGCTCTCCGGCTTTCCCGCCACCGAGGCGCTCCGCCGGGCTCATGAAGTGCTCGACTGGTGCGACGCCGGGCAGGAGCGGTATCGCCCCGTCGAAACCCTCTCGGTCGGCATGCGGCAGAAGGTGGCCTTCGCGGCGGCGATCGTGCACGACCCGCGGCTGGTGATCCTCGACGAGCCGACCAACGGGCTCGACCCGATCGAACGCCGCGCGATGCTGGGCCGGCTCGAGACGCTCGCCCATCGCCATGGCAAGACGGTGTTTGTGTCGACGCATGTGCTGCCCGACGTGGAGGTGATCTGCGATCATGTGATCGTGTTGGCAGGCGGGCGGGTGCGGCTGGCCGGGGCGATCGATTCGCTCACGCGGCCGGCGGCCGCCGAGACGCGGCTGGAGGGAATCGGGCCCCTCGACGAGCTGGCAACGCGGCTGCGGCAGGCGGGCCTCGAGGCGCGGGTGGCCGACCCTCGGGGCATCGTCTTTCCCACTCCCGACGCCGCCGGCACCGCGGTGGTCTGGCAGGCTGCGGCGGCGGCTGGGGTGGAGGTGTCGTCGCTGGCCGGCACCCACCGGCCGCTGGAAGAGGTGTTCATGCAGGCCATCGCGGCGGCCGAGGAGACTGGCCATGCCGCTGCATGATGTCGGCTACCGGGGCTGGACAGGCCGTCGCCGCGGCGCGGGGCACGCCATCGGCGTGATCATGACCACCGGCATCCGCCTGGCCTGGACGAGTCGCTGGCTGCGGCGGGCGCTGCTCTTCGCCTGGAGCCCCGCGCTCTTTTTTGCGGCCAGCTTCTTTGCCTTCGAACAGGCGATCGACGAGGGCCGGCTCTCGTCGATGCGGGAGGGAGCCCGCATGGGCCGCAACCTCGACGGCGTGGGGATGCTCGGCACCGTGCTCGCCGAAACGCTCGGCCGGCAGAGCGGCGCCGACGCGCCCAAAACGGAGGAGGAGGAGATCTCGCAGACGCGGCGGCTCGTCTGGTCGCGGCTGCTGCTCGCCTTCGTGCGGGCGCCGCAGGCGGTGCTTTTGGCCGTGGTCGTGGGGCTCGTCGCCCCGGCGCTGATTTCCCGCGACCTGCGAGCCAAAGCCTGGCTCGTCTATTTCACGCGGCCGGTGAGCCGGCTGGAATACATCCTCGGCAAGGGGCTCGTGCTGGCGGTGATCATCGCCGGGATCACGATGCTGCCGGGCCTGGCGCTGTGGCTGATGGGCGTGCTCGTGAGCCCGAGCGTGTGGGTCGCGGTGGCGACCTGGGACCTGCCGCTCAAGGTGATCGCCTCGAGCCTCGTGTTGATGGTGCCGACGGCGCTGTTGGCACTGGCCTATTCGTCGCTCACCGCCGAGAGCCCGATCGCCAGCTTCGCCTGGTTCGCCACCTGGGCGGCCTGCTGGATCGCCCACTCCTCGCTGACCACGGCCGACATGATGGCCGCCGCCAATGATCCGGCGGTGCGGGTCGATCGCGAACCGACCGGCAGCCTGTGGGGCGATGTCGACGCGGCGCTCGGCGGGGCCGACCGGCCGCCACCGCGAAAGGTCAGATGGTTTGCCAAGGCCGCCGGGCTCGACCCGACGATCGATCCGTGGGCCTGGATCTCGCCCTACCATTCCCTGGGTGTGATGCAGGGCTGGATCTTCGGCATCGAGCGGCGGCCGCAGGCGATCCTGCCGCCGCTGATCGCGTTGGTGACGATCTCGGTGATATCGATCGTGATCCTCTGGAGGAGGGTCGACGCCCCGGCGCGGGCGTAGCGGACAGCACCATGATCCACATCACGCATCTCACGAAACTCTACGGTTCGGTGATCGGCGTCAACGACGTGACGGTCGATCTCGATGGGGGCGCCCACGGTCTGCTCGGGCCCAATGGTGCCGGCAAGACGACGTTTCTCGGGCTCATCACCGGCCAGCTGCGGCCCACGATGGGGCGGGTGGAGGTGTTTGGTGAGCCCCCTTTCGCCAACCCGCGGGTGCTCCGGCGGATCGGCTACTGCCCGGCCGCCGATCTGGGCGAGCGGCATGCCACGCCGCAGGTCTGGGTGAAGTATCTCGTGCGGCTCTCGGGCTTCACCGGGAGCGAGGCCGATCGCCGCGCCGAGCGGGCCATCGAGCAGGTGGGCCTGGCCGCCGCGTCGCGGCGGCCGATCGCCACGCTCTCCAAGGGCATGCGGCAGCGGGTCAAGCTGGCCGGAGCGATCGCCCACGACCCCGATCTGCTCGTGCTCGACGAGCCCTTCATCGGGCTCGATCCGGTGGCCCGGCATGAACTGGTGCATCTCGTGCGGGGCTGGTCGCGGGATCGCAGCCTGATCGTCGCCAGCCACCTGCTCCATGAGGTGGAGGCGCTCGATGCCGGGCTGGCGGTGATCCTCGGTGGCCGGCTCGTCGCCAGCGGCACGGCGGTGGAGATCCGCGGGCTGATCGAGTCGCTTCCGGCGGAGATCCGGGTGCGGTGCTCGCCTCCCCAACGCTTCGCGGAAGTGGCCTGGCGGAGCGCCGGCGTGGAGGCGGTGCGGGTGGAGGCGAACGACACCGTGGTGGTGGCCACGCGGCAGCCGGTCGCGTTGGCGGCCCCCCCGCCGCAGGCGGGCCGCGGCGGCCCGCCGCTCACCCAAGGGAAGGCGGCCGCCCGCCCGCCCCCA
>CAYZFV010000401.1:0-2744 GCA_964477765.1 uncultured Candidatus Kuenenia sp. | reverse complement strand
CCTCCGGCCGCGGAATAGCGGGCCAGCGCCGCCGAAACCTTCGCCATCTGCATCAGCGAAATGATGCCCTCATGCATGCGGGCACCGCCGCCGGAAGCGCTGATGATGATCAGTGGCAGCTTCTGCTCGGTGGCCCGCTCCACGAGCCGCGTGAGCCGTTCGCCCACCACGCTCCCCATGCTGCCCATGATGAAGGCCGAATCGGTCACGCCGCAGGCCACCCGCCGGGCCCGGATCATGCCGGTACCGGTGAGGGCGGCGTCGGAAAGGCCGGTCCGCTGCTGCTCGGCCACGAGCCGATCGGCATAGGGCTTCTTGTCTTTGAATCCGAGCGGATCGGCGGGGCGGAGATCGCTGTCCCATTCCTCGAAGGTGCCGGGGTCGAGCAGCTGCCGCATCCGCTCGGCGGCCGACACATACCAGTGAAAGCCACACTGCGGGCAGACATTGAGCAGTTCTTCCGCTTCCTTGCGGTAGATCGTGGCCCGGCAGCCGTCGCACTTCTTCCACAGGCCCTCGGGCACACCCCGCTTGGGTCGCGGGGGCCGCGCGGCCGGCATCTCGGCCGGTGCCGGGGAGGCCGATCCGGGGGCCGCGGCTCCGGCGTCTGCGGCGGTGAGGCTCGAGCGGGTCCGGCGTTCCATGCGCTTGTGCGGGAGTCGAAAAAGGCTTCGTGAGAGGAAGTCAGCA
This sequence comes from uncultured Candidatus Kuenenia sp., assembly GCA_964477765.1. Taxonomy (GTDB): domain Bacteria; phylum Planctomycetota; class Planctomycetia; order Pirellulales; family UBA1268; genus CACORA01. The sequence continues at coordinate 2,054 of CAYZFV010000401.1, read as the reverse complement.
GTGTACCGAGAAACGCTCTCCCGTCGCAGCGCCACCATCGCACCGGTCAGGCGGTCGAAAGAATCAGCCCAAAATCGGCTGCTGCCGCAGGCTCGATTTCCAGCCAGCCGCCACGGGCACTTCGACGACGGCGGGCACCGCCCCGTCACGATCCCAGAGGTCGCCCACCGGATCGCCGGCCACGACCCAGCGCATGATCCGGTCGAGCGGGTGCGGCACGACCACCGCCACGCGGCCCGTCGGGTGCCGCTTGAGAATTCTCTCGAGCACCGCCTCCACCCGGTCGCAGGCCTCGTCGAGCGGCTCCCCTTCCGGCGGCATCACGGCCCACGGATTCTCCTCCCATTGACGAGCCAGTCGCGGCTGCCGGCGGCGGATCTCTTCCACGAGCATCCCCTGCCAGAGCCCCTGGTCGAGGTTGTCGAGATCGGCCAGCGATCGCGGCCGGATGCCGAGCAGCCGCCCGATGATGGCGGCCGTCTCTTCGGCACACACGCCATCCGCCATGTAGATGGCGTCGGGTGGCGAGGCGGCGAGTTGTTTCGCGGCGGCTTCCGCCTCCGCGATGCCCACGTTGGAAAGCGGAATCTCGAGCGTGCCGCGGATGCGGCCGAGCAGGTCGTACTCGGTCGCCCCGGAACGAATCACCAACAGGTGTGCTGGCAACAAGGTGAGGGACTACTCCAGGAGGAATCAGGCGGCGGTGCGGGCCCGGTCTTCGAGTTCGGCAATCGCCCGGGCATAGTTCGCCGAGCGGATCACGGAACTACCGGCCACCAGCAGCTCGGCGCCGGCGGCGGCCACGGGGCCGGCCGTCTCGACCGAGATGCCGCCATCCACGCCGAGGCGAAACGACGCGTTTCGCTGGCTGCGGATCGAAGCAAGGGAGGCAAGTTTTTCAAGAGCCACCGGATTGAAGGCCTGCCCGCCGTAACCCGGCTCCACACTCATCACGAGCACGCCGTCGCAGGCATCGAGGTAGGGCTCGATCCGCTCCACCGGCGTCTCGGGGCTGATCGCCAGGTGGGCTTTCGCACCGTGGGCCTGGATGGCCGCGAGGGCCCGCAGAGGATCGGTGAGCCCCTCGATATGCACGGTGACGATGTCGGCCCCGGCCCGGGCATAGTCGGCGAGCGAACGCTCCGGCTCTTCCACCATCATGTGCACTTCGATCGGCACGCGGGCCGCCTTTCGCACCGCCTCCACCACCACCATCCCGTAGGTGAGTTGCGGCACGAAACGGCCGTCCATCACGTCGAGATGCAGCCCCACGGCGCCGGCCTCCTCGAGCCGCTCCACCTCGCGGGCCAGGTGGCCGAAGTCGCACAACAGCAGGGCAGGGAGCACCACGGGGCCGCGGGTTTCCACCGTTGCAGTGAGCTGGTCGAGGGCGTTTCCTGCCGGAGCGTTCACGAGTGTCTGTGGAGTGATGCGTGCGGCGGGCCGAATCCTGGCCCGCCAAAGCTGGCACGATTCTATCACGTCCGCGCCGGCCGTCACCGACCGGCATTCCAACAGGGGCCGCAAAGGCTTGTGCGGGATAGACTTGTGAAGAGAAACAGGATGCCGGCCATGGACCAGCGACACCCCGCTCAGGAGCAGATCGAAGCCCGCGTGCAGACGATCGGCCGCGGGCTGCTGGCCGACGCGCTGGCCGCGCAGCCGTCGATGATCTCGCCCGAATGGTGGGGCCAGCAGGCGAGCGAATGGGCCACCGCCGATGACGACCTGAAGGTGCGACTCTTCCGGCTCGTCGACTGCATGCCGATGCTCGACGACCCCGCGGCGATCGATCGCCACCTGCGGGAATACATCGACGACGCCGTGCTCGCCCGCCTGCCCGCATCCCTACGGTTGGCCCTGCAGGCCGCCCGCACCGGGCTGCTTGCGCCGCTGGCCGCGCGGGCCGTGCGGGCCGCCACGCTCGCCCAGGCGCACCGCTTCATCGCCGGCACGACACCCGCCGAGGCAGCCCGCTCCGCGCTTCATGAGCGAGCCCTCCACCGCGGCTTCACGCTCGACCTGCTCGGCGAGGCGGGGACGAGCGATGCCGA
>CAYZFV010000400.1:0-3302 GCA_964477765.1 uncultured Candidatus Kuenenia sp. | reverse complement strand
CGCCCGCACCCCCCCCCACCCGCCGTCGGCGGCCGCCCCCGCCATTTCGCACACCTCCTCCGCGTCGGTCTCCGTCGGAGCATCGGGCAGCGCCACATTCGTCACCACCGACACCGCCACCACCCGCATTCCGTGCGCCCGCGCCGCCCACGCCTCGGGCACCGTGCTCATCCCCACCGCGTCGGCCCCAAACCGGCGGAGCATCCGGTATTCGGCCCGCGTCTCGTAGCTCGGCCCCCGCACGTAGGCATACACACCCTTGCGCGCCACGACGCCCGCCCGCCGCGTGGCAACGATGGCCGCGTCGGCGAGCGTGGCGTCGTAGGGCGTCGGCTCGCGGATGGCGGGCCTCGCCCAGCACCCGCGGACGAGATCGATGTGGTCGGTCATCACCACCAGTTCGCCGCTTTGCATATCGGGGCGGAGGCCACCCGACGCGTTGGTGATCAGCAGCGTCGTCACGCCGAGAGCCGCCAGGAGTTCGACGCCGCGGGCGAGTGTGGCCGCGTCGAAGCCCTCATAGACATGCACCCGCCCCTGGAGCACGATCACCTCTTCCCCGGCGAGCCGCCCGCCGACGAGCTTGCCGGCGTGGCCGGTGGCCGATGATTGGGGCAGCCAGCCGGTGCCGCCGGCGGTCACCTCCCAGCGATCGTCGAGCCGCGCGGCCAGCCCGCCCAGCCCGGTGCCGAGGATCGCCGCCGTGCGGGCCCCTCGGCCGTGGTGAGCGAGCACCCGTCGAGCCGCTTCGATCGCTCCTTCCCGCATCGTGCTGTTCCTCGCTGGTTGCGCCGGCCGCGTGGCAGCCACCCTTTGCCGCCCTGCGAAAAAAATCATATCTTCTCCCCCCATGACAACACGCGCTGAAACGTTTGCCGGCCTCTCCGTCGCCCTCGTCACGCCGTTTCGTGACGGTGTGGTCGACGTGGCCGCCCTCCACCGCCAGATCGCCTTCCAGGTGGAGGCCGGCACCACCGGCATCTGCCCCGTCGGCACCACCGGCGAATCGCCCACGCTCTCGCATGACGAACATGAGCGGGTGATCGCCGAGAGCATCCAGGCCTCCGCCGGCCGGCTGCTGGTGATGCCCGGTACGGGCAGCAACTCCACGGCCGAGGCCCTGCGGCTCACGAAGTATGCCGCCAAGGCCGGGGCCGATGCGGCGCTGGTCGTCGGCCCCTACTACAATCGCCCCACGCAGCAGGGGATCTACGAGCACTTCAAGGCCTTGGCGGAGGCGGTCGAGATCCCGATCTGCATCTACAACATTCCCACCCGCACCGGTCGCAACATCGAGCCGGAGACGATCCTGCGGCTGGCCGAGCTGCCCGGCATCGCGATGGTGAAGGAGGCGACCGGGTCGATGGACCAGGCCTCGCAGATTCTCGGCGCCACCGACCTCACCGTGCTTTCCGGTGACGACAGCCTCACACTGCCGCTGTTGTCGATCGGCGGCCGCGGCGTCATCTCGGTGGTCGGCAACATCGTGCCGGCCGACATGAAGGCTCTGCTCGATGCGTTCGACGCGGGTGATCTGGCACAAGCCCGGGCGTTGCACCACAAGCTCTTCGGCCTGTGCCGCGACCTGCTCGGCCTCGCCAGCAACCCGATTCCGATCAAGGCGGCGATGGCGATGCTCGGCCGCGACACGGGCGACGTCCGTCTCCCGCTGGTTGCTTTGGAAGCTCCGCTGGCCGCCAGGCTCCGCGATGTGCTCGCCGCCTACGGGCTCCTGTAACGCAACACACCGCCCCGCCGGTCAAACCGCGTAACAATCATCTCGTAATCGGCGGCCAAACCGCGTCCTCTTAGCTGCCTCACGAGGTCCTCGGCAGCCGCCGCCGACTCGGAGCAGGCCATCACGGCCGGCCCCCAGCTGCTCTGGGCTGCACCACGGGTCCCCAGCGCGGTGAGCTCTTCGATCAGGTCGCCGATGGCATGATGAAACGGGAGCCGCGACGACTCGGCCGCAAACGGCTGGCCCGCCAGCCGACCAAAGCGGTAGACCGCGTCGCTGAAGGCCGCAAAGGCTCCCTGCCCGGCCGCCGGCACCAGTTCGTCTGCGGCGATCCGGGCGAGTTCTGTCGAAACATCCCGGGGCACCGGCGGCAGCCGCGCGAAAGCTTCCTTCTCCGCCTCGCCATGCAGCCCCTCGGCACCGCGCCGCAGCAACACGACGCATCGCCACGCCTCCGGCAGAGACACGCGGGCCAGCAGCGGCGAGACTTGGTGGGCCGGGTCGTTGGCCAACCGGCCGGCTTCCAGAATCAGCCCGCCGCCGGCGAAGCCGTAGATCCCGACGCACGATCGTCGCCCCCGCCCCACCGCCGCGGCGAGATGAAAGGCCTGCTCGGTTGTGAATCGTTGTCCGACCGATGGCGCGTCGGCCGCAAACAGCTGCTGCATCCCGGCGGCCACGGCAAGGGCGAGCTGCGTGCCGCTGCCGAGGCCGACATGCGGCGGAGGCGCGGCGGCAACCTCGATGCCGTAGGCCACGTCGCCCAGCGACCACGCCTCCACACACTGCCGGGCAAACGCCACGGCCCGCTCGGCGAGCGGCCCGCGGGCCCAGAATCCTGTCGTCGGCATCAGCCGCACCGTGACGCCGAGCCCTTCCACCATCACGCCCACACCACCAAACGAGGGCACGGCGGAATCGCCAAACGAAATCATGCCGAGATGCAGGCGGCCCGGTGTGCGAACCTCGACACCTGCAGGCAAATCGGTCGTGGGGAAAGAGACGTCAGCCGACATAGCCCTCGATCAGCCTCCACGCTTCGCGTTCGCGGCTACCTCCGGTCTTTTCGACCCAGGGCACCAGCGCCATCATCTGTCGCCGGATTTCTTCACGCCCGAGCAGATGCAGCCGCGTCGCCAGAATCGCCGCCTCCACGACGGCATGTTTCGCGCGGTTAAAGCCGATAAACGGCCGCCCCGCATGGATGGCCACCACCCGGGCCTCATGCCGCAGCCGCTCCTGCGAGATGTCGCTTTCCTCGATCCGAAACTCGTAGGCCCGGCAGGCGTCTTCGAGCACCCAGCCCCGCACCCGCTCGGCCGGCCGGCAGGCCGGTGGCTCGGCGAGCGATTTGGTGACCACGCGGGCAAAGAGCAACGCGTCATCGCAGAGATGAAACACCCCTTCCGGGATCGCAGCCAGGTTGGCGGCGGTCTGACTGGTCGCGAAGGGACGCAACGAAAGCCGCTCGACCAGGCCGGTGCGACCCGCCTCCTCGTCCACATGCGGCCCCATCGCGGCGAGATGCATCTGCCCTGCCGCGTCCGTGGTCGTGATGATTCCT
>CAYZFV010000399.1:0-6036 GCA_964477765.1 uncultured Candidatus Kuenenia sp. | reverse complement strand
CGAGCCGGGCGAGAATGAAGCGATCGATGTCGTTCTTCGGCCACGCCATGTTGCTCACGGCCGGCACGGCCGGTCGCTGCGGCGGGACATAGGCCCAATGCGGTTCATAGGTCGCCCCCGCCGCGATCCACCGCTTCAGCAGATCCACGTCGTGTTCGGAGAGCCGCTGGCCGGCCTCGGACGGCGGCATCACGAGATCGGGATCGGTCGACGTGATCCGGGCGATCAGTTCGCTCTCGTCCGGCTTGCCGGGCACGATGGCCGCATGGCCACCGAGATCGGCTGTGGCCCCGGCAAACGTGTCGAGCCGCAGGCCGTCGTCGCCGCCGCCATGGCGGTCTTCGCCGTCGGGGCCGTGGCACCGCACGCAGCGGTTGGAGAGGAGCCCCTTGATCTCACGGGTGTATGACGGGCCGTCGTCGGCTGCCACCACCATGCCGGCAGCCCAGACGATGCCGATGGTCGCCCAAACTGAAAAGGCGAAGTGTCTCATGGAAGTCGCTTCCTGGATGACACCCGCGTCGCCGCCGAGAGACTGCCGGGCCTCGGCGCGGACCCCGACGCCAGCAGCGGCCGGGATCGATCGGCGGGTTTCCCAAAGTATATATCGGCTGCCGCTCAAGCGACACGCCACCCGTTCCCCAAGCCACGTCGCAAGGCGGAATTACGGGCTTCCGAGCAGAGCGAGCCGTCGATTGGTCGATGCTAATCAGCCTTGCGTGGGCCGAGGACGTCTAGGATCGACTCGGCCACCTGGCCGCCGAGCAGGTCGTAGCCGGCGGCGGTGAAGTGGACGTCGCCCGGTGGCTGCACGTCGTCCAGATGCGGCATGATGAACGAGAAGAGATCGTCGATGGCGATGCCTTGTTTCTGCATCACGGCGGCGGCGGCGGCGTTCTTTGCGACAATCGATACCGCCGTCTGCCCTGCTTCGGGCTTGTCTGGGATCGGCGTCGTGCTCGCCCACACGAGCGTCGCCCCAGTGGCCTGCAGCCGCTCGACGAGCTTTTCCAAACGGGCCGAGTAATCGGCCACCGGCGTGTTTCGGTCGTGGATACCGAAGTTGAAGTGGATCACGTCCCACCTGCCGTCACCGAGCCAGGCCTCGATGTTCTTGACTCCGCTGGCGGTGGGCCCGCAGTTGGCCGGCGCCCGATGGACATTGGCCCTGCCGGCGAGGGCCGATCGTACCACCTGCGTATAGCCCCGGGATACGGAGTCGCCGATCAAGAGCACCCGCGGCAGCGCTGGAGCGTCCTTCACACAATCCCAGGCATTGCTGCGGCCGGCCAGTTTGTCCCGCTTGTGCAGCGGCAGATAGAAGCTGCCCAGATTTTCCTGGAGCACGGTTTCCCAAGCCTGCTCTTCTACAGGCAACGTGGCAACGAGGGCCGCATACTTGGCATCGACTGCCGCGTCGGCGGCCTGTTTCTTCGCCGCCCGCTCGGCATCGTTCGTCGGCTCTCCCTTCACTGCCGGGCCAGCCAAGGCATAACCGGACACGAGCATGCAACTCGCGACCGCCAGAAACGCTACACGGACAAGGGACGTCGCCTTCAGGCCAGTAGTTCTGAAATCCACGTCTTTCACGGCAACAATCTCGTCAAGGTCCTCTACGCGGTTCGATAGCTGCGTCGTGATTCCGCAAACAAGGAGGTCTCCAAACGGAGGAACGCTGCGCAGGCACAGCACCGGGCGATCCTTCGTTCGGCCGTCGGCCTGGGGAAGATTTGCGAGAAGCACGTCACCCGGCCTCATGGCATGAGGTCCTTTTCAGAATACTCTGGCTCCGATTGCCCGTAGGATCGTGCCAGACTTTCGAACGCCGCGTCCATCCAATCGTCAGCGGGCGACTTGGCGCCCAGTGCCGAACGGCTTGCCCGATCGTCGCCCCCTTGCGACAGCCTTTCCCGGATGGCCGCAACCAGAGCAAACTGCTCAGATGACTCGAGGTTTTGAGCCGCATCGATCAACTCGGCCAGAGTGAGTCTTCGAATCATCGGCACTCTCCTGAAAAAGCGACGCAACACCACCAGCTACAACGGAGCGCGAGGAATGAACTTACGTTCATCATAACAGCCAGCGTCGCCAGGTCGGTCAAGCAGATTACTCTCCAACTCGCGCTCACACGACGGAAGCCAACCGGCTAGACTCCAAACGCCTCTTCGAGGACCACGTAATCTCTTCTAAACCCCGAGCGAAGCCCCTTATGAGTCGCTGCGTCCTCTTTGTCGCGGTTACCGCCCTCGCCTGCCTCCTGCCCTCTGCTGACGCGGCCCCGCCCGCGGCGAAGCCGAATGTGATCGTCGTGCTCGTCGACGACATGGGCTGGAAGGATCTCTCCTGTCAGGGCAGCCCCCTCTACGAGACGCCCCACATCGATCGGCTCGCCCGCGAAGGGCTGCGGTTCACCAACGGCTATGCCGCCTGCACCGTCTGCTCGCCCACACGGGCGGCCATGATGACCGGCGAATATCCTGCCCGGCTCCACATCACCGACTGGATCGCCGGCCATAAGCGACCCTTCGCCAAGCTCGCGATACCCGACTGGCAGCTCTTCCTCCCGCTCGACACGGTCACGGTGGCCGAGCGACTCAAGGCGGCCGGCTACGCGACAGCCGGGATCGGCAAGTGGCATCTCGGCGACGAGGCCTATCACCCCGAACACCACGGCTTCGACGAAAACATCGGCGGCTACCATCGCGGCCAGCCGCCGAGCTACTTCGCCCCCTACAAAATCCCGACGCTCGCGGAGGGCCCCGAGGGCGAATACCTCACCGACCGCGAAGCCGACGAGGCGGTGCGGTTCATCACGAAACATCGCGACCGTCCTTTCTTTCTCTACCTGCCCCACTACTGCGTGCACACGCCGATCCAGGCGAAGAAAGACGTGACAGCGAAATATGCCGCCAAGAACGTGACCGGCCTCCGCGTCAAAAACGATGCCTACGCCGCCATGGTCGAAAGCGTCGACGATGCGATGGGGCGCATCCTCGACACGCTCGACTCGCTCGGCATCCGCGACACGACGGCCATCTTCTTCACGAGTGACAACGGCGGCCTCTTCAACGTCACCGACAATGCGCCCCTCCGAGCCGGTAAGGGCTCGGCCTACGAGGGAGGCGTGCGGGTGCCCTTCATCGTGTCGTGGCCCGGCCGGACCAAGGCAGGCACGACGAGCGACGTGCCCGCGATCACGATGGACGTGCCGGCCACGATCCTGGAACTGACGGGCGTCGGCAACCCGCCCGACCAGGCGATGGATGGCGAGAGCCTCGCGCCGGTGTTCGCCGGCAAGCCGCTCGCTCGCGAGGCTCTCTACTGGCATTACCCCCACTACCATCCCGGCGGCGCGTCGCCCTACAGCGCGATCCGCGCCGGCGACTGGCGGCTCGTCCACTTCTATGAAGACGGCCACAGCGAACTGTACAACCTGGCCTCCGACATCGGTGAGGCAAACGACCTCGCGGCCCGCGAAACCGAGCGGACAGCGAAGCTCAAGACGCAGCTCGACAACTGGCTCGCCGCCGTCGGCGCCCAGTTGCCCACTCCAAACCCCGCCTACGACCCCGCTCGAGATCAGGCCAAGGGCAAGAAGAAATAGGCGGCCCAAGCAGGAGCCGCCTGAAATATGGTCGCGTGACGACCGTGAGGCTCTAGCGATGTCCGGGCAGTCAAGGAAAGGTAGGCTCGGGGGTCGGCGAACGCTCGACGAGCATTGGGCGTATCCTCGCCCCGCGAGGAGACTTTTGCCGCCCCCGAGCCGGCGATGCACATAGGCCGAATTTGCACTATAATAGAAGCGGAAGGTACATCCGTCTCGATAGCGGGCGGCCCTTGTGGTCGCCCGGCCCAACCTCGCGAAAGCAAAGGTGGTGACCCACTCTGGCAACAGGGTGGGAGGATGTGCATCGGCCGCCGGGCTTCGTTGCCCGGCCGTCGGTGAAGCTTTCGAAGGGTCCACGGTGGATCCCGCGAACGCCCTTCCTTTCCTCGCCACGGAAAGGATGTGAAGCATGACGATCGGGTTCCCCTCCCTGCGGATTGATTCCGACAACCAGACGCATCACCTCTGGAACAACAACGGCGTGTGGTGGGTGCACTTCACGCTCCACTTCGACCACCGCAAGCGACGGGTGCGGCGGTCGCTGAAGACCCGCTCACTCACCGAGGCGATCGAGCGGCGCGACGCCCTGCTCCTGCAGATCGAACGCGAAGGCGAGCCGGTGCCGGAACGCCCCGCAACCGCCGGCGATCAACGGCAGTGGCTGTAGACGACCCCGGACCATGCCGGCACGAACCGCCCGTCATCGAGCCGCCATGAGTTGCCGCTACTATGAACGATCGCGGCCCGATGGTCGCCGTGCCATTCCCAGCGCTCGCTCGTCTCCAGATCGTAGACCTGACCGACCGACTGCAGGCCATGCAAAGCCCATGTGCCATCGCCCCCCAGGATCATCGACGCCCGGGCTCCCTGCACGGCATACATGCGGGCCAGTTCCGGGGCCCGCTGTTCGAGCACCCGCATCCGCTCCTCCATGGTGGCGGTGAGATCAAAGAGAAACGCCGACTGCACCGACCCTGGCCCCATCGCGAATTCGAGCCGCCCGTCGGGGGTCGTCTTGCTCCACACCCAACGGCCCATGACGGGACTGTAGCGATAGTAAATATGGAACGGCTTGAGGCTTGCCCGCTCGATCGGACTGAAGGCTTCGGTGATCGGGTCAAACCGATACAGCTTCGCCGGGTCGAGCTTCGGCTTCTCGGCTTTTGCCGGAGCATCCGCAGCCCCCGCTGCCGTTGCCAGGCAGGCCATCGCGACAAGAAGAAGACACCGCACGCTCGACAGGATCATATCGGCACCAGGTGAGAGGTCAGGGTGAGACGTCAGGCAAGGCGACCACGCCTTGTCACGAGCCTAGTTCGCCGTCTGGCGATGTCCACTTTCAGGCCCGCGAGCCCGTTTCCCGCGGCACTGGCAGCCGCTGGCTGGCCGCCGAGTCAGGCAGGGCCTCCCGCTCACGGGCATACACCTCCCGCAGCCGCCGCGTGTCGACGCCCAGCATGTTGCGGACCTCGCCGAGCGGCCGGTCGAGCATGTCGTCGCCGAGGGCGAGATGAATGTCTTTCGCCCCCATCTGCCGCCCCGCCTCCAGCCCCAGATCGTAGGCCGCCAGAATCGGCCATGGGATCCGATAGGGGGCGGGATAGAGGTGTGACACGGCACTTTTGAAAAACCACCGCTCGAGCCGCGACACCGCCTTCGTGGTCCCCATCGTGAAGCCGATCACAAAGGCCTCGTCTTGCGCGAGAAGCCCGCGGCCGAGCACCACATGAATCCGATCATGGGTCGCCAGATCAGCGGCACCATGCAGCCGCAGCCATCCCTGCGGATTCTCAAACAGCCGCACCACCCACGGAATCGCCGCCGGCGGCGCGGCGGGCAGCGTCGCCAAAACCTCCCGTAACGTCAGGCGGTCGTTGTCGAGCCCGGGAAACCAAGTCCGCCACCCCACCGGCTGCCGCAAATCCCCGGCAGTCCCACCCCGCGCCCGATTTCTATCCCGAATTGCCATCTCATCACCCTCCACCTGCCGCTATGTATTTTAGCGCATCGCAAGCAGCAACCGCCTTCAGCGGCAAACCCGCACAAAGACACTTGGTAACAAGAATCGCCTTTAAAAAACGGTGTGCAGTTCGGGGCTGCCCATGCCCCAGAGCCGGCGTAGCTGGCAAGCGCAGGCATGGACGCCGAAGCGCCGCCAGGTCCGAGTGAGCGAAGCCCCGGGCACCGATCCGCCGGAGGCGGATTGGTCGCGGCGCAGCGAACGTCCGGCGACGGGGCATGGGCAGCCCCGAACCCCCGGTTGACCCCAGCGTCACTCTGCCTACGCGGCAGCCCACCTCACGCCCAACTGCCCCCCAGCGCGAGACTCCCCGAGTGCACGCGGCTCTTCACAGTGCCCCCCGGCACCCCGAGCCCCCCCGCCGCCTCCCGGTAGGCGAGCCCCTCTCCATAGATCAGCTGCACCGCCC
>CAYZFV010000398.1:0-5287 GCA_964477765.1 uncultured Candidatus Kuenenia sp. | reverse complement strand
GCGTGCTCTCGGCCGTGGCCACGAGCGAGAGGTCGCTGTCGGTGATCGAATAGATCTGCGTCTCGGGGCCGCGGGGGATGAAGCCGGTGCCCTCGAGGATCACGTCGCGGGCGAGGTCGGGCGTGGTCATCACGGTGAAGCCTTCGCGCAAGAGCAACTCGACGGCATACCGCTGGAGCGCGAGTTCGAGGAGCACCGCGTCGTTCATGAGGAAGTAGAACCCATGGCCGGCCACGCGGCCCCCCGCCTCGAAGTCGAAGAGCTTGAGATGGCTGCCGAGATCGACGTGGTCGAGCGGCTTGAAGGCAAACGTGGGGATGGCGGTGGCCCCGCGGCGGATCTCGACGGCGTCGGCCTCGCCGCCGACCGGGGCGGCCGGATGGGTGAGGTTGGGAATCATCCGGAGGATCGCATCCCCCTCGGCCACGATCTCGGCGAGCTTCACTTCAAGAGCGGAGATCTCCTCCCGGAGCCGCCGGCCCTCGGCCTTCTTCGCCTCCCGCTCGGCCTCGTCGGCCGCCTTGCCGATCGACTTGCTCACCAGGCCGGCCTGCTGGTTGAGGCCGTCGATATCGGCCTGCATCTGCCGCCGCAGGCGATCGAGGTCGGCGAATTTCGCCACGTCGGCCGCGGAGCCCCGCTGGCGGCAGTTGATGGCGACGAGAGCGACGTTGTCGGCGACGAAGCGGCGGTCAAGCACGGAGTACTTCTCCCTGGGAAGGTCATATACTAGGGCAGGAGCCCTCAGGTGTGTTGCCCCGGGAGTGTGCCAGACCGATGCCCCCTGCCGCCAGTGCCATCCCTGCCGCCGACGAAGCCGATGCCGTCGCCACGCCGACCGCGGCCCCGGCCGAGCCCCGGCGGAAGCGGCAGCCCCGCTATCATGTCGTGCTCTGGAATGACGAAGACCATACCTATGAGTATGTGATCGCGATGCTCAAGCAGCTTTTCGGTCATCCGCCGGAGCGGGGTTTTGAACTGGCGAAGGAAGTCGACAGGAATGGCAAGGCGATCGTGCTCACCACCACGAAAGAGCATGCGGAGCTGAAGCGGGATCAGATCCATGCCTTCGGTGCCGACGTCCGGCTCGCCCGCTCCAAGGGGGCGATGTCGGCCTCGATCGAGGCCGAGTGAATGGCTGTTTGCGACGCGGTGGAGGGAGCCGACACGAGCCATCCGGCCGACTCCACCCGCCAAGCCTGTCTGCTGATCGGTGGCTTTCTCCTCGTGCGGCTGGCCATCGCCGCGATCCTGCCGGCGATGGTCGACGAGGCCTACGGCATCGTCGTCTCGCGGGCCTGGTCGCTCTCCTATTTCGATCATCCACCCGTCTGCTTCACCACGGCCCGGCTCATGGCCTGGCTGACCGGTTCGGAACAGATCTTTCTGATGCGGCTGCCCTTCATCCTCGCAGGTGCCCTCAGCAGCTGGCTTGTGTATGACGTCACGCGACTGGCGTATGGCGCGACGGCCGGCCTGTGGGCGCTGGCCTGGTATTCGATCGCCCCCTTCTTCCTGTTGTCGGCCGGCCAGTTTGTCGTGCCCGACGGCCCGCTCGACCTCTTCCTGCTGGCCACGCTTCGGCTCGTGCTGCCCGACCTGCTCGCTCCCGGCCGCCCGCCCCATGCCGGCCGCTGGCTGGCCGGCGGGCTCTGCTTCGCGTGTGCACTGGCCGCCAAGTATCAGGCCGTGCTCTTCGGGGCCTCGGCGCTCGGCTTTCTCGTGGCGAGCCCGGAGCACCGCCGCCTCCTCAGGTCGCCCGTCGTCTGGCTCACGCTGGCCGTCGCCCTCCTCGGCCTCGTGCCCACGCTCGCCTGGAACGCCGCCCACGGCTGGATCTCGCTCGGCTTTCAGGCCGGCCGGGCCGGCACCCGCTCGATGGCCCTGCAGCCGCTCAATTTTCTGACGATGCTCGGCGGCCAACTGCTCTACCTCCTGCCGGGCACGTGGCTGGTGATGATCATCACCGCCGGCCGGAGCAGCTTCCGCCCCCGTACACCGGCCGACCGGCTCTTCGCCTGGTTTACGCTCCTGCCGCCCGCCGTGTTTCTTGCGCTGGCGCTCGTGAGTCGGCGTTCGCTCCCCCACTGGGCGATGAGCGGCTATCTGTTTGGGTTTCCGCTGGTCGGCGACTGGACCGCGCGGATGCTGCCGCAGTGGGGAGAGGTGATGCGGGGTGTCTGGCGGGCGACGGCCGGTGCCGTGGTGCTTTCCCTGGTCGTCTTCAGCCTGCAGGCAAGAGCGGCCCTCGTCACGCGGCCGCTGGTGGGCGTCGCGCCGGTGGCCGATCTCAGCTGGCAGTTTCAGGAGTGGCCGGCGCTCGCGGAAGCCTGGCCGCGGCTGGGCGACGCGCCGGCGGTGGTGGTCGCAAACTGGGTCGTCGGCGGGAAGGCGGGGCATGCCTTGGGGCCGGGCGTGCGGGTCGTGCCCCTGAGCGATCCGCGGCACTTTCAGTTTTTGGACTCCGCCCATGCCGGTGGCGGTCGCAACCCTGCGGTGGCGGTGCAGCCGGTGGCGGCGGGCCGGGCCGAGGTGGAACTCCCCGCCTTCTTAGCGTTGCTGGAGGCCGGCGGCTTCCGGATTGCCGGCCCGCCAGAGGTCATCGGTGAGCGGGCGGGCGACCACCTGCGGTTCGAGATCATCGCCGTTCCGCTGCACAACGAAGGCGACCGGCACTGATGCCTCTGCCTCCCCTGCCATCCCTGCGCGGGCCCGGGCCAGCAGCCGCCGATCGGTGATCACCGAGGCGATCACGCCGGTGGCCAGAATGCCCACGATCACGCCCAACAGATAGAAATTGAACTGGGGCCCGAGGCTGTGCTTCAGCGTCTCGGCGACCAGCATCTTTCCCCCCACCACGAGCAGCACGATCGCCAGCGCCGGCTTGAGATAGCGAAACATGCCGACCATGCCAGCCAGCGCGAAATAGAGCGACCGGAGCCCGAGGATCGCAAAGACGTTGCTCGTGAACACGAGGAACGGATCGCCCGTGATCGCAAACACCGCGGGGATCGAATCGACGGCGAACACGAGATCGGCCCCTTCGACGAGGATCAAGGCCAGGGCGAGTGGGGTGAGCATCAGCAGGCTCCCGCCGCCGCCCTCGGCCGACCGTGGCACCAGAAACCGCCGGCCATGAAACCGCTCGGAGATCGGCAGCCAGCGACGCAGCAGCCGCACCGGGCCGCTCGCCGCGGGGTCGGAATGGTCCTCCTTCGCGAAGAGCATCTTCACCCCGGTGAAGATCAGGAAGCCGGCGAAGACGGTCAGCAACCAGTGAAACTCGGCGATCAGCCGCGCCCCGACCACGATCATCACGCCGCGCATCGCGATCGCACCGAGGATGCCCCAGAAGAGCACGCGGTGCTGATACATCGCCGGCACCGCCAGCGAGCCGAAGATCATCGCGATCACGAAGATGTTGTCGACGCTCAGCGATTTCTCGACGACATAGCCCGTGAGGTATTTCTGGGCGGCGGAGTAGCCCGAATTGATGGCCCCGTCGACCGGGTCGAGCGCGAGGCCGAGCCCCCACCATTTCTGGTCGTAGGCGGAGAAGACCAGGATGGCGAACGACAGCCCCATCGCCAGCCACACCGCCGACCAGCCGAGCGCCTCCCGAAAGCCGATGGCATGGGCCTTGCGGTGGAAGACCCCCAGATCGAGCCCGAGCATCACGAGAACGAAGCAGAGAAACCCGATCCAGGCTGTGGCATTTTCCATGAAGCAAGGGGTCCTTAAAGGGAAGGCGAGTGAGTCTTCAGGAGGCAAAAGGGAGGGAGGCAGGCAGGTGCGCAAGCACCTTTCGCGACCGGGCCGCCACCTTCGCCGACTTGCGTTGGCGGGCGCGGGAATCGGTGCGACGTTTGTCGACTTCACGCGAGACGATGAGGCCGACTCGGGACGTGGCCCGGTCGACCGCGGCATACCAGTTGGGATCGACGACCCAGGCCACCGCGGCACTGCAACCCCGGGCCTTGACCAGCACGCGGCAGGCCTTGTCGACGCCTCCCCGCGGGCCGTTCACATCGCGAAGAAAGACGACCACCTTCGTGATCCGGTCGCCGAGCCGATCGAGGCTCCGCCGGAGTTTCCGCTCGATATACCGCGGGAGATCGGCCGGAATGCGAGTGGTGCCGGATTTCAGCTGCCAGGTCATGGGTCACCTCAACGTTGCCGGGGGGATGCCAATCAACAGGATGATTTTTCGGCGGACGCCCTCCATCGACCAGCTAGAATGATTCGTAGAAAAACATCGAAAATACCGATATGTCGCTGGTGGCCTCCGGAGGTGTCGTCGTGGACTGGCTGAACTATCACCACCTGCTCTATTTCTGGGTCGCGGCCCGCGAAGGGAGCATCACGAAGGCCTGCCGAACGCTCCATCTCGCCCAGCCGACCGTGAGCGGGCAGATCAAGGCCCTGGAAAAATCGCTGAAGGCGAAACTCTTCGATCGCTCGGGCCGGTCGATCGTGCTCACCGACACGGGGCGGGTCGTCTACCGCTATGCCGACGAAATCTTCTCACTCGGCCGCGAACTCCGCGACGCCGTGCAGGGCGGGGCTGCCGACCGCGGCCTGCGGCTCAACGTGGGCGTGGCCGACGCCTTGCCCAAGCTGCTCGTGCATCGCCTCCTCCAGCCGGCCCTGGGCGTGGCCCCCGATCTCCAGGTGAACTGCATCGATGGCGAGCCTGATCGGCTGCTCGCCCAACTCGCCCTGCATGAATTCGACGTGGTGATCAGCGACGTGCCCGCCAGCCCGCGGCTGGGGATGAAGTCGTTCACCCATCTGCTCGGGGAATGCGGCGTCACTTTTTTTGGCACGCGGGATCTGGCCCGCCGGTATCGCCGAGATTTTCCGGCATCGCTCACGAATGCACCGATCCTGCTGCCGGCGGGCAACACGTCGCTGCGGCGAACGCTCGACCAGTGGTTCGATGAACAGGAGATTCGCCCGCGGGTGCGCGGGGAGTTCAGCGACAGCGCGCTCTTGAAGACCTTCGGCGCCGTGGGCGAGGGACTCTTTGTGGCGCCCTCGGTGGTGGAAGCCGATGTGCGGCGGATGTACGACGCGGCGATCGTGGGGCGGGAGGAGTCGGTGCGGGAACGGTTTTACGCGATCACCGTCGACAAGCGGCTCAAGCATCCGGCCGTCGTCGCGCTCACGCGGGCGGCCCGCACCAGGCTGTTTCGCGGAGACACCGCCGACCGCGCCTCCGTTTAAAAAGAAGCCGCAGGGGGTAAGCCATTTCACAAAGCCGCGGTGCGCAAGCTCGCGGGCTGAC
>CAYZFV010000397.1:0-2781 GCA_964477765.1 uncultured Candidatus Kuenenia sp. | reverse complement strand
ACCCCCTTCGGCACGGGCACGCCGCTCTCCGGACCCGCACCGGGCGAAGACGGCGAGGCTGCCGACGCGGAGGCTCCGGAGGCCCCTGAATCGGGAGACGAGGCCGATGGAGACGGCTCGACCGGCATGCGGTATCGCACCCAGCGGCGTGGCGGAAAGGGCATCCGCGACATCAAGGCCACGGCCCGCAATGGGCAGGTCGTGTCGATCGTGGCGGTGCGCGACGAAGACCAGGTGTTGATGATGACCGCCCGCGGCAAGATCCAGCGGGTCAACGTGAGGGAAATCCGCCCGATGGGGCGCAACACGCAGGGCGTCCGCATCATGCGGCTCGACGACGGCGACACGCTTGCCGCCATGGTGCCGGTGCCGCCGAGTGAGCAGGAAGAGGCCGACGCCCCGCCCGCAGAGTAAGCCCGGCTTCAGCCTGTCGGACAGGAGGACTCTTCCATGCGCATGGCCGCCGGAACGGCAACAATCTCGTCGCGGAGAAACTTCCTCGCTTGCACGCCCAGGAAGGGTTCTTTCAGCCTGAGGCTCGAAAGTTCCTGACGCTCCTCGAGCTTTCGCCGATTCCGGCGTTCAGTATCCAAGACACAAGAAGAAACAGGCCAGGAGGACTCATCCATGCGAATCGCGGTCGTGGGCACGGGGTATGTGGGGCTGGTGACGGGCACCTGCCTGGCTGACAGTGGCAACACGGTCACCTGTCTCGACATCAATGCCGAGAAGATCGCGCGGCTGAATGGGGGTGAGGTCCCGATCTACGAACCGGGGCTGGAGGAGATGGTCGAGCGGAATGCGGCGGCGGCGCGGCTGCGATTCACGACCGACACGGCCGCGGCGATCACCGACGCGGAGGTGGTGTTTCTGGCGGTCGGCACGCCGCCAAGCGACGACGGGTCGGCCGATCTTACAGCGCTGTGGAGCGTGGTCGATTCGATCGCGCCGCACCTGCACGAGCGGGCGGTGGTCGTCACCAAGAGCACCGTGCCGGTCGGCACCTGCGCCGGCATCGAGTGCCGGCTCAAGGAGCGGCTTGGTCGCGATTGCCACGTGGCGAGCAACCCCGAGTTTCTCAAAGAAAGAGCCGCGATCGAGGATTTTCAGAAGCCCGACCGGGTGGTCGTGGGCGTGCGGACGACCGAGGTGGGCGATCTGCTCCGTGGTCTCTATCTCCCTTTTCTCCGCACCGAAAATCCTTTTCTTGTCATGTCGCCGGAGAGTTCCGAGATGACGAAGTATGTCGCCAATGCGTTGCTGGCGACGAAGATTTCCTTCATCAACGAAGTGGCGAATCTCTGCGAGCGGATGGAGGCCGACATCGACGACGTCCGGCGCGGCATCGGCCACGACAGCCGGATCGGGTTTGCCTTTCTGTTTCCCGGAGCGGGCTACGGCGGCAGCTGCTTCCCCAAG
Source organism: uncultured Candidatus Kuenenia sp. (assembly GCA_964477765.1). Lineage (GTDB taxonomy): Bacteria > Planctomycetota > Planctomycetia > Pirellulales > UBA1268 > CACORA01. The sequence goes on along the minus strand of CAYZFV010000397.1, from coordinate 1,362 downwards.
GACGTGCAGGCGCTCGCCGCCATGGCCCGCGAGAAGGGCGTGGCGCCGCGGATCCTGGCGGCGGTGCACGAGACCAACCTCGCCCAGAAGCAGGTGCTCGGCGAGAAGGTGGCGGCGCATTTTGGCGGGGATCTTGCCGGGAAGGCGATCGCCGTGTGGGGGCTCGCCTTCAAGCCGCGGACCGACGACATTCGTGATGCACCGGCGCTTGATCTGATCGACCGGCTCCTGGCCGGCGGGGCTAAGGTGACGGTGTTCGATCCGGAAGCGATGGACAACGTGCGGGCGATCCATGGGGATCGGCTGAGTTACGCCCGCACCGCGATGGAAGCCCTCGAGGGGGCCGACTGCCTGGTGATCGTGACGGAGTGGGGCGACTTCCGCCGGCCCGATTTTGACGAGATCGCCCGCCGCATGAAGGGCCGCGTGATCATCGATGGGCGAAACCTCTATCAGCCGCAGGAACTTGCCCGCCGCGGCTTCACCTACCATTGCATCGGTAAATCGCCTGTCCACGGCCGGTAGCAAGACGGACTGTCGATGAACTGTCTCCGACGTGGCGTGCGCGAAAGACGCCAGCGAGTTGCGGGAAGACGGGCAGTGGTGCGGGCATGAAAACCGCTCGTTTGACGGCCTTTTTGGCGACGGGTACAGTTCGCGGTCTCTGGCGGCTCGGGGCTCGCACCGACATGCTTCGCCGGTTTCCGCTCACCTTCCTCTCACGGAGTTCATCCCATCGTGAAACTGTCTCATCGTCTTGCCGCCATCGCCGCGATTGCCGTGGCCCTGCTCCCTTCGATCGCGTTGGCTGGCGAAGCGGCTTCGGAAACGATGTGGCTGATCGGACCGTACGGCTTCTGGTGGGCGGTCGGTGTGGCCGGTGCGGTGCTCGCGCTCTACCAGGCATGGCAGTTTTTCCAGTGGATGGAAGCGCAGCCGGCCGGCTCGCCGGAGATGATCAAGATCGCCGGCTACGTGCGAACGGGCGCCGATGCCTACCTGCGACAGCAATACAAGGTGGTGGCGGCGTTCTTCGTGGTCATTTTTCTCCTGCTGGCGGTGATGGCCTTCGGCCTCGAGGTGCAGAGCGCATGGGTGCCATTTGCCTTCATCTCGGGCGGGCTGTTCTCCGGGCTCGCCGGCTGGTTTGGCATGAAGACGGCCACGCTGGCCAGCAATCGCACGGCGGCCGGGGCCGAGCGGAGCCTCAACGAGGGGTTGCAGGTGGCCTTCCGCTCAGGTGCGGTGATGGGCCTCACGGTCGTGGGGCTCGGCCTCCTCGACATCATGCTGTGGTTCTTCATTCTGTACTGGGTGGTGCCGGTGTTCGGTGCCCCGCTTTCGCTCGAGGAGATCACGGTC
>CAYZFV010000396.1:0-2728 GCA_964477765.1 uncultured Candidatus Kuenenia sp. | reverse complement strand
CCAGGATCCACAGTGGCACATGGAGGAGATTCGCCGGGCGGCGGGCGACTCGATCGCCGGGATGACGCCGACGGTGGCGGTGCCGGCCATGCTCTCCTTCCAGGTCCGCGGCCAGTGGATCACCCGGCAGGTGATGTTTATCGGCATCGACGAGGCGACCCATGCCGCCGTGAGCGACTTCGGCAGTTACCTCCAGCATCCGGACAACCGCCGCCAGCTTTCCTTCAGCCTCCGCGACGGAGGCTACGACACCACCGACAGCCAGTCGGAAGGGCCAGGACCGTCGCGGCCGGCCCTGGGGGGTGCGGGCTGGCCACACCGGCGGATGCGGGTGGAGCGGGAGCGGATCTGGCAGAAGCGACTCGAGGAGCAGGAGGGCACAGCCCCAGCAGCAGGCCGCACCGAGCCGACTCGGCCGATCGATGCGCAGGTGGATGCCGTGCTCGCCGCGACGGCAGGCGAGACGGCGACCGCAGCCCCACCGGCCCCGGCGACTGACACCGGCACCGCGGAAGCCACGCCACAAAATCCCTTCGCCGCCGCCCGCCCCGAGCAAGGCCGCACGATGGACCCGGCCACCGAGCAGTTTACCGGCGTCGTGCCGGGCATCGGGCTGGCCAGCTTTCGCGACTCCAAGGGGATCGATCGGTTCCTCGTCTTGCCCGGTGACGACGTGAAGATCACCTTTCCCACCGCCGGCACGCCCCCCAAGGCGGTCAGCGACACGTTCACGATCGTCGACTTCTATGAAAGCAAGATGAGCGAGTACGACTCGAATTTCGTCTTCGTGCCGATCGCCGCCCTGCAGCGGATGCGGGGCATGATCGAGCCGGAGACGGGTATCGCCAGCGTCAACTCGATCCAGATCAAGCTCCAGGAGGGGGCGAGCCTTGACGAGGTTCGCAACCGGCTGCGACGTGCCTTCCCGGCCGAGCTGTATGCCGTGTCCACGTGGCGCGACAAGCAGGGGCCGCTCCTGTCGGCGGTCGATATGGAGATGGCGGTGCTCAACATCCTGCTGTTTCTGATCATCGCTGTCGCCGGCTTCGGGATCCTGGCCATCTTCTTCATGATGGTGGTGGAGAAGACCCGTGACATCGGCATCCTCAAGTCGCTCGGGGCCAGTGCCTCCGGGATCGCCGGCGTGTTTCTGGGCTACGGGCTGTTTCTCGGGATCGTCGGTGCCGGGGCGGGCCTGATCCTCGGCCTCGCGATCACCTGGAATCTCAACCGCATCCGGGCGGCCGTGGAATGGTGGACCGGCCAGACCGTGTTCGACCCCTCGATCTACTACTTTTTCAAGATCCCCACGATCATCAATCCGGTGACGGTGACCTGGATCATCATCGGCGCCATCGGGATCGCGGTGGCGGCGAGCGTGCTGCCGGCCCTGCGGGCCGCCCGGCTCCATCCGGTGGAGGCCCTGCGGCATGACTGAGGCTCACGATCGCGGGCCGCTGCTCTCGGTGCACGGCATCCGCAAGAGCTACCGCTCCGGCGGCGGCCACCTCGATGTGTTGCGGGGGGTCGATTTCACGCTCGCAGGCGGCGACTTCGTGGCCATCGTGGGCCAGAGTGGATCGGGCAAGAGCACGCTGCTGCATCTGATGGGGCTGCTCGACGTGCCCGACGCGGGTGAAGTGCGGCTGGAGGGATCACGGATCGACCACCTCCCGGCCACCCGCCGCGATCGCATCCGCAACACGGCGCTGGGCATGGTCTTTCAGGCCTACCACCTGCTGCCCGAACTCACCGCCCTGGAAAACGTGCTGGCGCCCCTGATGGTTCGCCACGGCGTGATGGAGTGGCTGCGAACGAGCGCCGCCGCCCGCGACTCGGCCCGCGGTCTGCTCGACCGCTTCGGCCTCGGGCAGCGGCTGCGACACAAGCCGCGGCAGCTCTCCGGGGGTGAGATGCAGCGGGTGGCGATCGCCCGGGCGCTCGTCACCCGCCCGCAGGTGCTCCTGGCCGACGAGCCGACCGGCAACCTCGACGAGGCGACCGGGGCCGGCATCCTCGACGCGATCTGCGAGTTGAACCGCCGCGACGGCCTTTCTATAGTGCTCGTGACTCACGACGCGTCGATCGCGCACCGTGCCAACCGAATCGTGCGTCTCGCCGCCGGACGGGTCGAGCAGGTCGAGCCCTCCGCGGACTAACCGACGGAACGAGCCATGTCGCGTCTGATCTTCATGAACGATCGCATCGTGCCCGAGCATGAGGCGCGGGTGAGCGTATTCGACCACGGCCTGCTTTATGGCGACGGCGTGTTCGAGGGGCTGCGGAGTTACTCCGGCCGGGTCTTTCGGCTCGACGCCCATCTCGACCGTCTGTGGGCCAGCGCCAAGGCGATCTGCCTCACGATTCCGCTCTCCAAGGAGACGGTGGCCAAGGCCGTCAACGACACGCTCGCCGCCAACAACCTCGTCGACGGCTATGTGCGGCTGATTGTCACCCGTGGCGTCGGCAGCCTCGGTCTCGATCCCAACCGCACGCGCGACCCGCAGGTGATCGTGATCGCCGACACGATCGCCCTCTATCCGAAGGAGCACTACGAAAAGGGGCTGCGGATCATCACCGCGGCCACCCAGCGGGTGCAGTCGGCGGCGCTCTCGCCGCGGATCAAATCGCTCAACTACCTCAACAACATCATGGCGAAGCTGGAAGGCCTGCAGGCCGGCTGCGTCGAGGCCTTGATGCTCAACCACAAGGGTGAAGTGGCCGAGTG
>CAYZFV010000395.1:0-7813 GCA_964477765.1 uncultured Candidatus Kuenenia sp. | reverse complement strand
GTAGCCAGGATGGCGAAGCGAGGGTTGCTCCGAGCGAGCGAAGGGCATGGATGCCAGAAGCGAGCGTCCGGCGAGATGGCACGGGCAACCCCGAGCCGCGTCACCAACACAGCCTCATCGCAGGCTGAAGCCTACGCCACGTCGCACGGGCAGCCCCGAGCCCACCAGCCGGTTGGCTCCGGAACTTTTTTGGTATTCTTGCCTCCATGAGCATGGTGAGTGGATGGACCGTGGCGGGGGTGGCGCTGGTTGCCGGCGTGGCGATTGGCGTGGGGTCGGCGGCCCTTGAAGCGACGCTACTGCCGTGGCGGGTGGGCGACTTTCTGGCGATCAACACGCCGAGCGATGCGGCGGCGCCACAGGTCGAGGCGGCGGAGACAAACCATGACTTCGGTTCGGTCGGCTCAGGCGAGAAGGGGCAGCATGCCTTTGTGATCCGCAATCGTGGAACAGCACCCCTCGTGCTTACGCGAGGGGCGACCAGCTGCACCTGCACGGTCAGTGATCTCGGCCCATCAAACGACGGCGGTGACGAAACTGCCGCCGAAAAAATCATCCTCCCCGGCGGTGAGACGACCGTGAGCATCCAGTGGACGGGGAAGGGGGCCGGGGGACCGTTTCGCCAACAGGCCACCGTGCTCACCAACGATCCCCGTCGTCCCGAAATCGCCTTTGTGATCGAGGGCACGGTGGTGCCCACCTGGAGGGCGGTACCCGACCTGATCACCCTCCCCAAGCTTTCGACGAAGTCGGATGCGGTGGTCACCACCACCGTCTACACCTACGGCGACGAGCCACCGCAGGTCGACTCGCTCGCGGCCATCGACGACCGCACCAAGAGCTTCTTCACGGTTTCCTCAGTTCCCCTGTCGGCCGCCGAGATTGCCGAGGAACCCGAGGCCACCGGTGGGTTTACGGTGTCGGTCACCGTGAAGCCCGGCCTGCCGATCGGCCCCCTGCGGCAGACGGTGCGGATGGTGTTTCGCATTCCGGAGGAGATCACAGCGGAAATTCCCGTCGACGGGAGTGTCGCCGGCGACATCTCATTCGCCGGGCAGAAGTGGGATGCCGCGCGGCAACGACTCATTCTCGGGCAGGTGTCGAGCCGCTCGGGGCTCACGACGTCGTTCTTCATCACGGCCCGTGGGCCGGATCGGGAGCTGGTGAAACCGGTTGTCGAGGAGGTGGTGCCGAGTTCCCTCGTCGTGGAAGTGGGGGCGGCGGAGCCGATCGGCACCGGCGCGGTGCTGCGAATTCCGCTGACGCTCGTGATTCCTCCCGGCAGCCCGACGGCCAACCATCTCGGCAGCGAGCAGGCCCCCTCCGGCCGCATCGTGCTCGCAACCGGGCTTCCTGATTCCCCCACCGTTTCCTTGCCGGTGAGCGTCGTAATTGGCCCGTAAGATCGAGGTCGCTCGCGACGCGGGTCATGGCTAGAATCTAGGTATGAACGGCCATTCAACTGCCCGGGTCTGCAACACCTACGGTTTCATGCTTGGCGGGCTGTGCGGCGTGTTGTTGGTGGCGGGGCCCGTTGGGCTGGCCGCGGCGCCCGATCGAGCCGCCGGCATTTCCGACGATGTGGTCGCCAGCTTTCGGGAGAGGAACGGTGCTATTTTCGAGGGCTGGGCCCCGCCCCGACTGCTGCTTGTCATCACCGGGCAACTCGACGGCTACATCGAGCCCTGCGGGTGTACGGGGAAGGAAAACCAGAAAGGCGGCCTGAGCCGGCGGCAAAATTTTCTGCGGGCCGTGGCCGCCGCCGAATGGCCCGTCGTGGCGGTCGATTTGGGGAATCAGGTGAAGCGGTTCGGACGGCAGACCGAGATCAAGTTTCAGTCGATCGCTGACGGTCTCCGACAGATGGGCTACGCGGCTGTGGGCTTTGGCCCGGGCGACCTGCGGCTGCCGGCCGAGGAACTGGTGGCGGCCGTGGCGCCGGTCGGCGACCAGCCGACCCCGTTCGTGAGCGCCAATGTCGGCCTGCTGGGACTCGATGCCAATATTACGCCCCGCTTTCGCGTGATCGATACGGGGGGCATGAAGATTGGCGTCACGACCGTGCTGGGGGACGAGGAAGCCTCCCGCGTGCGCAATGATGCGATCGAAGTCATGCCGGCCGCCAAGGCACTCGCCGCCGTGGCCGACGAGTTGGCCGTCGCCGGCTGCACTCACCAGATTCTGCTTTCCTGGGCGTCTCCTGCCGAAACCAAACGGCTGGCGGAAGCGTTTCCGCAGTTCGATATCGTGGTTACTGCGGGTGGTGCCGATGAGCCGGCGGCCACGCTCCCCACCCTTCCGACCAAGGCAAAGTTTGTCGAACTGGGGCACAAGGGGATGTATGCCGTGGCGATCGGTTTGTATGCCGAACAGCCGACGATGCGATCACAGAGAGTGCCATTCGATGCCCGCTGGGGTGAGTCGGTCGACATGATCAAGCTGTTGGCGGCTTATCAGAGCCAATTGGAATCCCTCGGGCTCGACGGCCTTGGTCTGCAGGCCATCCGCCACCCGACCGGCCGCCGGTTCGCCGGCAGCGCTGCCTGTGCCGAATGCCACCAGGAGGCCTATGACATTTGGAAGGAAACTCCGCACGCCACCGCCCTTGCCACGCTCGAGGAGCAGGAACCCCGCCGTGATGGCGACCCGGAGTGTCTCTCGTGTCACGTCGTCGGTTGGGCACCACAGCGATTCGAGCCCTTCGAAGGAGGCTTCACCGGCATGGCCTCCACCCCGCACCTCGCCCATCAGGGATGTGAAAACTGCCACGGCCCCGCCGCGGCTCACGCGGCCGTGGAGCGGGGCGATGTCCGGGCCAGCACGACCGAACGGGACGCCCTCCGAGCGGCCTTGACGATGACGATCGACACGCCAGAAGGCCGGGAAAAAGTGATCGCCAACTGCCTCGAGTGTCACGACCTCGACAACAGCCCCAACTTCGACTTCGACGAATACTGGCCCGCCGTCGAGCATTCGGAAGACTGACGTCGCCCGTCACGACAGGCCGGAGAGGGCCTGGTCGGGGATATTGAAGTTGGCGGCCACGCTCTGCACGTCGTCGTGATCGTCAAGCCGCTCCATCAACGCGAGCACCTTGCGGGCCGTCTCCACGTCATCCACCTCGACCGTCGTGGTGGGGATCCGCACGATCTCGTTGGAATCGACCGACAGGCCGGCCGCCTGCAAGGCCTCGATCACGGGCGTCATCACGGCCGGCTCGCAGACCACTTCCCAGCGGTCATCGGCTGCCGAGACATCCTCCGCACCGGCATCGATGGCGATCTCCATGATGCGATCCTCTTCGCAGGCGGCCTGTGGCACCCGCACGACCCCCTTCCGTTCGAAGAGATACGCCACGCAGCCCGTGCCTCCCAGCTTGCCGTCACACAATTCGAAAATCTTGCGAATCTCGGGAGCGGTGCGATTTTTGTTGTCGGTGAGGATCTCACACATCACGGCCACGCCGCCGGCCCCGTAGCCCTCGTAGATCGACTCCTCGAGGTTGCCCCCCTTCAGTTCGCCGGTGCCCGCCTTGATCGCCCGTTGGATGTTGTCTTTGGGCATACTCACCGCCTTGGCGGCGTCGATCGCGTACCGGAGGCGAAGATTGGCGGAGGGATCGGCGCCCCCGTGTTTGGCGGCCACGATGATCGCCTTGGCAAGCTTGCTCCACAGCTTCCCGCGTTTGGCATCGACCAATGATTTCTTGCGGGCGATGTTGGCCCAATGGGAATGACCTGCCACGCGTGCCTCCTTTCAACCCAGCCGACTTATCGCGGCTTCCGCTTCGCGAGTTGCGACGAGTGCCGCGTCGATGCCCCCTTGCCAGCCGTTTTGTCAGCCGTTTTTCCCGCCGCCTTGGCGACCTTCTTGGGCGGGGTCGCCTTGGTTGGCGTCTTGGCCGGAGTCTTGCCGCCGTCCCTGGAGCTGCCAGCCTTGCCGGTGGCGGCCTTCTTCGGGGCCGCCTTCGCCGGCGGTGGCTCCGGAGTTTGCGGTTTGATCGTGATGGGCTTGCCGATATTCGGCTTCACGACGAAGGGCTTGGGTCCCGGCTTCGCCCCGGCTACCGGCTTGCCATCGGCCGTGCGTTTCGGGCCCGACCCCGGAGGCGGCATGGGCGTTTTGCCTGCCGGACGGGCCGCGGCCTGCGGGCCGGCCGGCCGCAATTCTTCCGCCTTGGCCGCCTCCGACTTCTGCCCCGCCTTGGTGGGCGGCGGGGCAGGGGGATTGGGCGGAGGCAGCGTGGCTCCCCGCTTTGGGAAACGCTCTTTGGCCGCTGCGGGATTCACCCCCTGCACGATCTTTTTGACGGTCGCCCCATGCAGCGATGAGACACAGTCGGCACCAAACTGATGCAGCAGCGAACTGAACTCCGCTCCGCCCTTTTTGGGAATGAGACGATCGATCCCGGGCACGACGCCCGCATCGTATTCCTCCTGGGAGATGATGCCGCACAGATAAAGACCGGCCAGCGCACCGCCATCGAGTGGGATCGCATGGCCGCCGAGTGTCGTCGAGGCGATGTAAGAGACGACGAAAGGCGGGATGCCGTGGAGATTTTCCAGGGTCTTCATGCCGTGCGCCAGCGAGTGCTTCTTGGCGTGGTCGAGCGAAAACGAGTAGGTCGACTCGAACACACCCTGCAGCACACGCCGCAAGGAGAGTGCGGCCCGCGGCGGATCGGGGAGGCCGGTGAGCGACTCGGCCAACTCCGCCACGGTCGTCACCCGCACTTCGTTGAGGTCGAAATAGCCTTTCATGAGCGTCTCAAAGGCCTTCTCCGCCGCAGCATGGTGAGCGTTTTCCAGGCAGCAGGCGAAGAGCACCTGCTCGAGCACCGATCGGCTCGTGTTGGCAGGCACCGGCTTGTAGGCCGACTTGAGCGCTTTCTGGAGTTTGGTCAGCAACTGCTGACGGTTGGGTTGCGACTGGCTGGCCGTCGATTTCTTCTTCGATGATGTCATGCGTCTTCCTGCGTGGGATTTATGGTCGGCGTGGCGTCGGTACTCGGCAGCACGTCGTCGAGCACCCGGGCGATTTCCAGGGAACGCTTGACGCCCCCGTCGAGTTTGAACGTGAGCCGGGGCGTGTAGCGGGTCTCGATCCGTTCGGCGATCTGTGACTGCAAAAATCCCGCCGAGCTGGCGAGCCCGCGGAGGGCGAGTTGCTGCTTGGCGTCGTTGCCCATCACCGACACATGGACGACGGCCGATCGCATGTCGGGGGCCATCTCGACGCGAGTGACCGTCACATCTTTCACGCGCGGATCACGAACCTGGGTGAGGATGGCCATGCTGACCACCTCCCGCACCGCCTCGGCAGCCTTGAGCAATCGTCGTGAACTCACGAGAGCGTGCGTGCGACTTCCTCGATTCGGTAACACTCGAGGATGTCGCCCTCCTTCACATCGTTGAAGCCGGCAACCTTGATGCCGCATTCCAGGCCGTCGCGTACCTCACGAGCATCATCCTTTTCCCGCTTCAGCGAGTCGATGCCGTAGTCGCCGATCACGCGGCTGTCGCGGATCACCCGTAGCCGCCCATTGCGCGCAATGATGCCGGCGATCACCCGGCAGCCGGCAATCACGCCCAGCCGGCTGATCGAGAAGGTCCGCTGCACGACCGCACGGCCGAGTTCTGCCTCACGCTTCTCCGGAGCGAGCATGCCCTCGAGGGCATTTCGCAGGTCGTCGGTGACCTGGTAGATGATCTCATACCGCCGCACCTGGACTCCTCGATCCTCGGCCAACGATCGGGCCCGCTCGTCAGGCACCACGTTGAAGCCGATGATCACGGCATCGGAGGCGTCGGCCAACTGCACGTCGGCCTCGGTGACACCGCCCACGGTGGCCTGCAGCACCCGAATCTTGACCTCCGGGTGATCGAGTTTCTGCAGTTCCTTGAGAATGGCTTCGATCGATCCGCGGACATCGGCCCGGATGATGAGGTTGAGCGTGGGCGTCTTCTCGGCCCCCAGGCGATCGAGCAGATTTTCGAAGGTGACGTGGACCGGTGCGCTCACCAAGGTCGAATGCCGACGGATATCGCTCCGCTTCACAGCCACTTCACGGGCCATCGCGATCGACTCCACCACCTGGAACCGTTCACCGGCGTTCGGAGCGATATCGAGACCGCTCACGAGAACCGGCCGGGAGGGCCCCGCCTCGGCAATTTTTCGGCGGGTGAGCGCGTCTTGCATCGACTTCACATGCCCGCTGGCCTCACCGCAGACAATCGCATCGCCAACCCGCAGCGTACCCTTCTGCACGAGCACCGTCGCCACCACACCCCGCCCCTCATGGATCGACGCATCGAGGCAGACTCCCGCGGCTGTCCGGTCGGCATTCGCCCGCAGATCGTGCAGTTCGGCGATCGTGAGAAGCGTGTCGAGGAGGGCGTCGATTCCCTCGCCGGTGAGGGCGCTTGTCTTCACCACTTCCGTGTCGCCGCCCCACTCGGTAGGCAGCAGGTCGTTGGCGGCGAGTTGCTGATAGATCCGGTCGACATTGGCACCGGGCAGGTCGATTTTGTTGATGCAGACCACGATCGGCACGCCCGCAGCCCGGGCATGGCTGATCGCTTCCTCGGTCTGCGGCATGATGCCGTCATCGGCGGCCACGACCAGCACGGCACAGTCGGTTACATTGGCGCCTCGAGCCCGCATCTGCGTGAAGGCCTCGTGACCGGGGGTATCGACGAAGGTCACCGTCTTTCCATGGTGATCGACGGAGTAGGCCCGGATATGCTGCGTGATCCCGCCGCTCTCACGGGCCGCCACGTCACTCTTGAGAATCTTGTCGAGCAGCGACGTCTTGCCGTGGTCCACGTGGCCGAGGAAGGTGACCACCGGTGCCCGCGGCGTGCGGAGCGCGGGATCCTCATCGACGGCGTCGAATCCGGTAAGAAGCTCTTTCTCGAGGTCTTCCGGCGTCTTGATGTCGAGTTGCACACCAAGCTCGGCGGCCAACAACTCGACCGTGTCCCGGTCGAGCATCGAGCCCATGCTGGGCATCTGCTCCATGCCGAACTCCAGCAGCTTCCGCAGCACGTCGCTGGCTGAAAGGCCGATCGCCTCGGAGAAGGCGCGAACCGTACACGGCACCTGGATGGTGGCATTCGTCTTGCGAGGAGCCGCAGTCGATACCGATGCCCCCCGCCGCTGCCGCGGCCGGCGACCGCGGCGGCGACCGTCGTCGTCGTCAGCGAGCCGCGGCTCGCTGACTCGCTTGCGATTCAACTGCCGTTGCTCACGACCGCCGAGCAGATCGTCGGACTTGCCGTCTTGGCCCTTCGATGGAGTCCGCCGTGGCCGCACGCCCGGCTCCATCGGGGGGGGGACCGGCATCGGGCCACCGCGGCCGCTGCCGCGGGTGAGTCCGCCCAGCGGACCACGCCCAGCGGCATGCCGCTCCTCATGCTTCCGCATGTGGTCGGCCAGTGGCTTGGTGCCCCCCGCCTTGGCACTTCGAATGGCATCCATCGGCAGCTTCACATCAGGCTTTTGAGCCGCCGGCTCCTGGTTGGAGCGCGTCACCGGGGGCCGCGAGGCGGCAGGCAGCGGGGCCAGTTTGAATGTCGGCCGGGGCACCGGCTTGGCGGTGCTCCTCCCCCCCGGCCGAGGCCGGGGCGTCGGAGCGGGCGGCGCTGCGGCGGCTGACGGCGCGGGGGCCGGTGCCGGCGCGGCCGGTTTGGGAGCGGGCGGAGCCGGCTCCACGGTCTTCGCCTTGGGAACCGGGGGAGCCGGCGGTGGTTCCGGCTGACCGCCCCGGGCCACGACGCCGGCCGGGGCGATGTAGTCCTCGCGTCGGAGCGTG
>CAYZFV010000394.1:0-9579 GCA_964477765.1 uncultured Candidatus Kuenenia sp. | reverse complement strand
TGCCGGCCGGCTCGACAAGGCCAGGGCGGAGGCCCGGAAATTTCTCGATGGCCTCACGGCCACGAAGGTGCTCGACCCGGCCTGCGGCACGGGCAACTTTCTCTATGTGTCGATGGTGAAGCTCAAGGAGATCGAGGCGGAGGCCCGCGACTGGCTCGCGCAGCTGGGCGACTCGCAGACCGATCTCGAGCACATGGAGCGGACGGTCGATCCGCAGCAGTTTCTCGGCATCGAGATCAATCCGCGGGCGGTGGCGATCGCGGAAGTGGTGCTCTGGATCGGCTGGCTCCAGTGGCACCTGCGCGACCGCAAGAGTCCGGAGAGTTTTTCGGAGCCGATCCTGCAGGCCTACGGCAACATCGAATGCCGCGACGCGCTGCTCGAATACGACACGAAGGAACTTGTCCGCGACGAGGCAGGCAAACCGGTCACGCGGTGGGACGGCGTGACGACGAAGAAGCATCCGGTGACGGGCGAGGACGTGCCGGACGATGCGGCGCGGGTGGCGGTCGAGCGGTACGTGAATCCGCGCAAAGCCGAGTGGCCTCAGGCGGATTTTGTGGTTGGCAATCCGCCGTTTCTGGGCAAGCTGCGCATTCAGTCTGATCTCGGCGAGGGATATGCGGATGCTTTACGGACGGTATATGTCGATGAGGTGCCGGATTCAGCCGATTACGTGATGTATTGGTGGGACAGGGGTGCGCGGCTCGTGTCGGCGGGGGCAATTCGCCGTTTCGGTTTCATCACTACGAACTCAATCACCCAGTCATTCAACCGTCGCCTCGTCGCAAACGCCTTGAGTGCGTCGGTGCCTTGCCGAGTTGCATTTGCGGTACCGGATCACCCATGGGTTGCCACCGAAGACGGCGCTGCGGTGCGAATCGCCATGACAGTAGGGGCGAGGGATGTCCATGACGGGTCGCTGAATCTCGTCATTGCAGAGCAGACACAAGAAGACATCGTTCACGCGTCCCTCACCTCCCGCCGCGGAGCGATCAACGCAGACCTCTCCGTCGGGGTCGATGTCACGTCAGTCATGCCTCTGACCAGCAACCGGTTGCTGGCATCGATGGGGCCAGCATTGGGAAGTCGCGGTTTCCTTGTTACAGACGAAGAGCGGCAGAAACTGATCGACCGTGATGGTGACGAGGCCGCAGCACGAATACTTCCGCTCCGTAACGGCAAGGATTTGCTCGGCAAGCCGCGAGGCGTTTTTGCCATCGATCTCCAAGAGTTTGATTCCGTCGACGACGTTCGTAGCCGTATTCCAGCCACCTATCAGCATCTTCACGTCACTGTGTTCCCCGAGCGAGAACACAACAAAGACGAAAAGCTCCGCCGATTCTGGTGGAAGTTCCGACGAAGTAATGCTGATTGCCGGGCAATGCTGGCAGGGCTACCACGATTTTTCGTAACTGTCGAGACAGCGAAGTTCCGGACCTTCTTCATCCAGTCTGAGGGAACGCTGTGCGAACATGGCACCATTTCGTTTGGGCTGGATGCCCCGTTTTTTCTCGGTGTAATGTCGAGCTGAATTCATGTCGCTTGGGCATTGGCGACCGGCGGCACCCTTGAGGATCGCCCTCGTTACAACAAAACCGCCTGCTTCGACCCATTCCCGTTCCCCGCCGCGACCGACGCGCAAAAACAAAAACTCCGCGAACTCGGCGAGGCGCTCGACGCGCATCGCAAGACACAGCAGGCGGCGCATCCGGGGCTGACGATCACGGGGATGTACAACGTACTCGAGAAGCTCCGCACGGGCGAGGAACTCACGGCCAAGGAAAAGAAAATCCACGACGACGGCCTCGTGAGCGTGCTCAAGAAAATCCACGACGACCTCGATGCGGCCGTGTTCGACGCCTACGGCTGGCCGGCCACGCTCTCTGACGACGAGATCCTGGAGCGACTCGTCGCGCTCAACCACGAGCGGGCCGCCGAGGAGAAGCGCGGCCTCATCCGCTGGCTGCGGCCGGAGTTCCAAAACCAGCTTCAAAACAAGACGGGCGGCGGCGACGTGCAGCAGACGATCGGCGCGGTCGAGGACGATGATGACGACGCCGCGGACGACGGTGACGAACCTGGCGGTCAAAAGCCAAAACGCGGCAGGGGGGCGGCGAAGAAATCGGCCGGCAGGGCGGCCAAGGCTCCGAAGCCCGCGAAGCAGCCGTGGCCCAAGGATCTCGCCGAGCAGACGCGGGCCGTGCGGGCGACCCTCGCCGCGGCGGGCGGCATCGCGTCGGCTGCCGATGTGGCCAAGCACTTCAAAAGCGCGAAGACCCCGCGGGTCGAAGAAATCCTCGACACGCTCGTCGCCCTCGGCCACGCCCGTCGCACTGACTTGGGCTACGCCCCCTCGTGATCAATCGCTTTCGAACTCGCGCGGAGTTTACCCAACCGCGACCTCCAGCTGCGTCACGTACACCTCGTTCGACAGCCGGCGGGAAACCTCCCCCGGCGGAGCCGTCTCAAAAAACAGTTCCAGGGCTTCCCGCAGGTTTGCCCGTGCCTCCTCGACCGTGTCGCCCTGGCTGCAGACATCCAGTTGCGGGCATAACGCCACGAAGCCGCCGTCTTCCGCTTGAATGATGGCGGTCAGATTTCTGGTCATGCTGGAAAACTCCTTGGCATTGAGTATCACCGGCCGCGGGCTTTGGTGCCAACCACTGGTGAATCGGGCCGTCTGAATGATAGATGCCGCTCAGCGGACGTTGTATAGATAGAGCACCGCCGCCCAGCCGCTCGGCAGCAGGCGCGGCGCATGGTCGAGGGCCTTGGCGTAGCGCACCGCCAACGCCAGGAACGTCTTCGCGTGGAAGAACGCCTCAAGGATTGGCCGCGTTTCGTTGAGCCAGTCACGGTTCGTTTCCGGGGTGAAATGCTTCCCGGTTCCTGCCGCGACGATCTCCAAGAACCACTCGTTGAGGCCTCGGCCTCGGTCATGCCTGCGGAGCGCTTCGACTATTCGGAGGGTCAGGTTCTGCAGTCCCATGACTTTCCAGCTCTGGTGGTAGAGACGGTAAAAGGGATCCTCGAAGCCCCAGTGGGAGTCCGACTCCTCGAGCAGTGTTTCCAGCGCGGGCAGATCTGCTTTGAGCGACTCTAGAAGCGGCTCGTTATCGTGATCGATGTCGTTCGGCTCGATCGGCATGGCATTCCCCGTGCGGTCGATTATCCAGGGAAGGTGAGTGACGGCCAAATCACCTGTGAATGCCTGCAATCGCCGCGAAACAGCCCCTCTCCCCAACGTCCGATAATGTCTCTTATGTCCGTTTTGGGGCCCCTGCTGTGAGCGGCTTTTCTCGGTCCAAACCGCATTGTTTGCGGGCCATCCCGCTCAGGCCTTCGGCACCACCCGAGCTGCCCTGACGCAGCGCACTCTCGATCATCGATACCGCGAGCCTGATGCCGCGTTAGCGGCCGGGCGGTAGCGGCGACTGCGCGCCGAGAGGAAACGGTCGTGGGCCGGTTGCTGGGCTTGGTGACGAGAAGCTGCTCGCGGCTGGTCGGGCTGCCGGCTGGTAGCCGGCCGGCTGAGGTGTGGCCGGAGTTTCACCACGCGAGACAAACCACGAGGATCCTTCCGGGAGCCCGCCGGCGGGCCTGACCCCCTGCTCCGCCGTCGCCCCCTGCTCCGCACCCGCCCAGGCGGCCGCCGAACTGATCCCGCTCCAGATTGATTCCAGAGGCGATGACCCCTGCTGCGAGACCGTTCCCGGATCGCTCGCTGCCGTGCGGGCCCCCGGCGCGGCTCCCGACCGTTGGAACTGCTCCTCGAATTGCTTCACGAAGGGATCGATCGTGTCGTGGATTTCCTTGGGAAGGTATTCGTCGGCGCGCACGAGGATGTCGGCCACGATCTGGCCGCTCCGGCTGGCGACCACCTGCGGCCGGTAGTCGGGGGCGAGCGTGACGGCAAAGAAGGTGATCACGATGCACAACAGGGCGCCCTTCGCGGCGCCAAACAGGAGCCCCAGCTGGTGGTCGAACGCGGAGAGATGAATGGCGTTGATGGCCCCCGACACGATGCGAAACACAAGCCAGACGCCAAACGACGTGGCCACATAGAGGGCGAGCATCGAGGCAAACCGGTTCCACGGTGCCTGCTGGCCGAAATACGGGGCGAACTGGCTGCCAAACCGCATGGCCACAAAGCCGCTGACGACGATGCCGGCAATCCAGGCCAGCTGCCAGACCATGCCCTTGAAATAGCCCAGCAGCGCCGTCGCCGCGAGAATTCCAAGCATCACCAGGTCGTAACCCTCAATCGCCACGGCACGTCTCCTCGAGTGGGCGGCGAGTGTAGGAGCCGAAGGCTCTTTGGCGAAGGCCAATCGCCGATACAACCGCTCCCTAGCGACGTCTCCGGGTCTTTCGGAAAATCCCCCCAGGCGACGCTTCTTGCCTGTCTTGCCTGAATCGCCCAGGCGTTCCGGCCGGATGTCTCCTTTCCAAGATCGCCACGCGGATACTGCGTAAACCTTGTCGTTCCGGAGGTGCAGGGGGTGCCCGCCTTGCGCGGCTGACGGTCGCTTCTGCCAACTGCCGACAAGAGGGTGTCGGCAAAGGCTGACAGTCTGCGCAGATAACGGTGGGGAGGAAGGTTCACGGTGCCCGGGTTCCGCGAGCACATCACTGGTTCGACGATCGTGGGTGTCACCTACGGGGCGGCGGCGTGGTATGCCGGTGGCTTGCCACCGCTGACATGCACGCTGGCGGCCGGTCTGTGCGCCGCCTCGGGCATGATGCCCGATCTCGATAGCGATACCGGGCGGCCTCTCCAGGAAAGCGTCGGCTTCATGGCGGCGGTGATCCCTGTGATGCTGTTGCCGCGGGTGCAGCCTCTCTCGCTGTCGCTCGAGGCGACGATCATTCTCGGCGGGGCGATCTACCTTGCCATTCGTTTCGGGCTGGCCTGGCTCCTCAATACCTATTCCGTGCATCGGGGAATGTTTCACAGTGTCCCGGCGGCAGCCGTTGCGGGCCTGGCGGTCTTTCTGGCGTTCGACTCCTCTGATCCGATGCGCCGCTACTTCGTCGCCGGCGCGGCGGTGCTCGGGTATCTCACCCATCTGGTTCTCGACGAGATCTGGTCGGTGCGGCTGGGGCTCTTTGGCCCGAAGGTGAAAAAGTCATTTGGTACGGCAATGAAGTTTTTGGGGGGTGAGGCCTGGGCCAATATTGTCACCTACCTGCTGTTGATCGTGCTGGGGGCCTGTGCTGCCTACGACGCCCACAAGACCGAGCACAATGCCGTGGTCCGCCAGCAAATGGAGCAGGCATCCCGGGTCTATCAGACCCAGCCGGCGCCCTGGCAGTACCGGCGGTGAGCGGCCCCGGGAAAAGGAGGAATTGAGCCCGTGGCGGGCTTTTCCCACGAGGAGGTAGAATCCCGGGGTATGGTGGTTTCCTACGCGATGATCGTGCCGAACACCCTGGCCGCCGTCAGCCTCGGCACCTATCTCCTGCTGATTGCCACCGCGGCCTTTGCCGGCGGGGCGACGATGGCGTTTTTTTCGCTGGGCCACCGCCGGATGCAGGTGCTGCTGTCGCTCACGGCCGGCGTGATGCTGGGTGTCGGGCTGCTGCACCTCCTGCCGCATGCCTTCTATGAACTGGGCCGCGACATCGACACCACGGCGGCCTGGGTGCTGGCCGGCTTCTTTCTGATGTTTCTGCTGGAGCGGGCCTTTCATGGGCATGCCCACCATACCGCCGATGGCGATCTGGCCACCCAGGCAGCAGGTGATGGCCACGGCCACCATCATCACCACGGCCACGGTCGTGGCCACAGCCATGCTGAGCCGTCGGGGGTTTCTCGGCCGGCCCGCTGGGCCTGGCTCGGCGCGTTTGCCGGCCTGTCGCTGCACAGCCTCGCCGACGGGGCGGCGCTGGCGGCATCAGTCAATGCCGATGCGGTGCACGGCACCGGCCTGCTTGCCGGGTTTGCCACGTTTCTGGCCGTGCTGCTCCACAAGCCTTTTGATGCCGGCATCATCGCCACGCTGATGGTCAATGCCCACGCCTCGTCACGATTGCGGCTGATCGTCAACGGGCTCTATGCGGCGGTGGTGCCGCTGGGAGCGGTCTGCTTCCTGGCCAGCCTGCGACTGTTTGGGGAGCATCAGGGTGACCTGCTGGGCATCGCGCTGGCGATGGCGGCCGGGGCCTTCCTCTGCATCGCGGCTGCCGACCTCCTCCCCGAGGTGCAGTTTCACAGTCATGATCGCGTGTTATTGACGGTATCGCTGGCCATCGGCCTGACCATCGCCTGGGGCATCACGACCATGGAGCAGGTGTCACACGGGCATGCCGCGCACACGCACGCCTTGCCGAGCGTTGATCCCGCAGCCCCACACGCTCACTGAGCCGCAGTGACTCCCGTGTCGAGGCCGCGGGCGGCGCGGGCCTGCTTGACGGCGTCCATCACCTCGTCGACGAGGCGACTGTGGCCGCGGATCGGCGTGAGCTGCCCCAGAAAGCACACCGCGATTCCGGCGCCGATGCCGAGGCCGCCGAGCAGATGGGGCGTAACCCAGGCCTCCGTGCCGGGCCGTCCCGAGGCCGGGTCGGCGGCCCCGCCCAGGGCCACGATCGCCACGACGCCCAGCATGCCCAGCAGCGCGTAGGGGAAGGCCGATCGCTTCAGCTGTCGGCTCCGCTCGATGAAGGAGCCGTCGAGTCCATAGGCCTCGACGACCTCGCGGCACCACCGGCCCGTGCCGATGAAATAGGTGACGCCCATGCTGTTGACGAGCACCACGACCAATGCCGCCAGCACGCCCGAGAGCCGGTGCACCGTGCCCCAGCGAAGCACCCGGGGATCGGTCTGACCGTGCAGATCGCCCAGCCACAGCCCGAGGCAGGCGGTCGCCACCACGAGCGCCACGGCGAACATCGAGGCTCGGGAAAACACCTGCTCCATGGAATCACGCTGCTCCTGCACAATGGTGCGGGCTCGGCCACTACAATCGGCCGCCCATCGCTTCTGTATCGTTATAGGCTGCCATATGCACCCGTCCCACTCCATCCCTCCCGTGATTCTCGTGACCTGCGGCGATCCTGCCGGGATCGGGCCGGAAGTGGTCGCGGCTGCCTGGGCGACGCCCGCCCTTCACGACCATGCTCGGCTACGGGTGGTCGGCGACGCGGTCACGATGGCCGACGCCCTGGTGGTCGCCGGTCAGCGGTCGGCCAACGCGGGAGCGACCTGTACCCGCGTCGAGGTAATTGCCACCGACGATCCGCGCCGCAGTGCGCCGGAAACGCTGCTCGTGATCGCGGCGGACGAGGGGCCGGCTGCTCCGATCGTGAAGGGCACGATCACCGCCGCGGGCGGACGGGCTGCCGTGGCCGCGGTGGAAACCGCCTTTACGCTCGTGCATGCCGGCCGGGCGCAGGCGCTCGTCACGGGGCCGCTCCACAAGGAGGCACTGCATGCGGCCGGTCGTGACGAGCCCGGCCATACCGAACTCCTCGCCCGCGCCTGCGGGCTACCCGACGAGGCGGCCTCGATGATGCTGTGGTTGCCACCGCAGCAGGCCGCCAGCGATCATGGAGGCCTGGGGGTCGTCCATGCCACGCTGCACGAGTCGCTGCGGACCGCCGTGCAGCACCTCTCCACCGAACGGATCGCGCAGGCTGGCCGCCGGCTCGCGGGGCTCCTGGAAGCGGTGCTCGGGCGTCGCCCACGGCTGGCCGTGGCCGCCCTCAATCCTCACGGTGGCGAGGGGGGGCTGTTTGGTGATGAAGAGCGACGCATCATCGCTCCGGCGGTGGCCGCGCTGGTGACCGAGGGGCACGTCGTCGCCGGCCCCCTTCCGGCCGACACCCTCTTCCTCCGGGCCAGCCGGGGCGACTTCGACGGGGTGGTCGCGATGTATCACGACCAGGGCCACATCCCGGTGAAGCTGCTCGGGATGCATCGGGCCGTCAACATCACGCTCGGCCTGCCTCTGGTTCGCACCAGCGTCGCGCACGGCACCGCCTTCGACATCGTCGGCACCGGCGCCGCCGACGCCTCGAGTATGCGGGCCGCCATCGACATGGCCATCCGTCTTGTCGCCGCGGGGTGGCCCTCCCACTCACGGGCGTAGTGGGCCAAGATGTTTCACAAAGCCGTCGGTGACGTCGATCATGCCCTCGATGGCGGGCCGATAGACAAAAGCCGAGGCATCGATCGGGCCATTGATGTGCACGTCGTAGAGCTCCAACACGGCGATCGGCTCGATTGTCGTGGTGGTGGCGGGCCGGGGGCCCGGGATGGCCAGCCATTCGATGCGGAACGGAAACAGCTCCCGCTTGCCGATCGAAATCCGCACACTCCAGGGCATGCCGTCGGGGAGCGACGCCGGCTCGAGGCCCCCCGCCGCCTTGATCACCTCGGCCTGCTCCGGCAGCAAGGCGGCGAGCGAGTCGGCATGCCAGGTGCCCGTCACGTTCCACACGGCAACATCGTCGATGGCGGCCGACTCGACACCCGCGAAGCGAAACCATTGCCGCGTGAGGGCCAGCGACCGCTGGATCCCGCCCAGATAGGGCGACGCGCCGAATCGCTCGACGACGTCGAGCCGCGCGAGCTTCTCCCGCACCCGCCGCACGTCAAGCCGCTCCAGCTGTGGCGGGTCGGGGCCGAATCGCTTGTAGGACCAGTTGAACACACCGTCGCACAGTTCGAGGATCTCGAAGGTCTCGGTGTCGGACTGCATCGAGAGCTCGTAGCGAAACCGCTGGTCGATGCCGGCACCGAGTTGCACATACCGGCCGGCACCCACGACCACGCGGTCGCCGACCCGCACCCGCTGACGAACCCGTGCCGACACCGACTCGGCGCGGGCCAGGCCGGCCAGTGCCGTCGCCACGATGCGTTCGCCCTGCACTGCCGGCGCTTCCGCAGTCGCCGGGCCGCTCCCCGGCTGGGGCTGGCGGCCATACACCGTTTCGCGACGCGGTGGCGGCTCCTGTTGCAGCGCCCGCGCCGGCACCACGGCCAGCCCCAGCAGCGCCACCGCAGCCGCCGGCACCATGCGGGGGCCGGGCAAGCTGGTGGGCCGGGGAAGCCTCCCGATCAGGTCGACTTTGCTGGTTTTGCCAAAGAAACGGGCAGCCAAGCGTCGAAGAACGGGGAGTGATCCTCCGTCTCTGTGGTGTCTGGGCTTCCGCATGGTGCCGGAAGTGTACGCCGCAGGCCGGAGGTCGCGAAGCTCGAATCAATCGGGTGTGGAGGTGACAACCAATGGTGAAACGATTTCGATCCGGCGTGGCTGGGCTGACAGCGACCGTCTTCCTGGCAGGGTGCCACATTCCGGCAAACTCGCCGCTCACCGGGCTGGCCCAGCTCCGGCCGCACGGCATGCCGCACACCAACGTGCTTCCTCCCGCGGCCATGCTGCAGCACCCGGGCCCCGGCGTCGAAGGGCCCGGGCCGGGCATCATCACGCCCGCCTCCTACGAAGCGGCGTTGGCAGCCAACGGCATCGGCATGGATGGCGGAGTGGCTCTGACGGGCGGCTATGGCGATGACGGCGGCTACGGCATGGATGGCATGG
This sequence comes from uncultured Candidatus Kuenenia sp., assembly GCA_964477765.1. Classification (GTDB taxonomy): domain Bacteria; phylum Planctomycetota; class Planctomycetia; order Pirellulales; family UBA1268; genus CACORA01. Next base: position 31 of record CAYZFV010000394.1, on the reverse strand, counting down.
CGTCCTGCCCGCCCGGCGGCGGCGGCGGTGC
>CAYZFV010000393.1:0-3439 GCA_964477765.1 uncultured Candidatus Kuenenia sp. | reverse complement strand
ACCGCTCCCAGCATGCGAACGGCCTCGAGCCGGACATCGATATCGGTGTCGGTCTGATAGCGATGCGAAAGCAATTGCACGGCCTCGTCGCCGCCCCGCCCGCCCCACGCATCGCAGGCGGCCATCCGCACCATCGCGTCGGGATCCTCGAGGGCGCCGCGACAGATCGACAGGGCCGAGGGCGTCTCGAAGGTCGTCGCCACCTCGAGAATCTTGACCCGCACCCGCGGGTCATGTTCGGCGAGCATGGTTCGCATCAGGTCGGCGGTAAACGCCTCTTCCCGCGGGCCTCCCTCGCCTCGTGCCGCGGCGGCCAGTTCGGTGACCTCGTCAACCCGCTGGTCGGCGGTCAGCCCATACTTTTCCTTGACGCGTTCGGCCCGGCTCGAGTCTTCCCAGGGCATCTTCCAGGCGGCTGTTTGCGCGCAGCCGACGACGCTTGCCGCCATGACGAGCAAGAGAGACCGGAACGTCACCCGGCAAGACGAGGAGCGTGAAGGAGAAACGTTCATATGCGACGGGACGATAGCGGGCGGACTTGGCCCGGGCCAGCCCAACTCCGCCGGGCCATCGTCGCGGAGGCTGCCCCGGTTGCCCCGGCTTCCAGCCCCTCCCGGACGCTGCATTCGACGGCCGCTTTTGCACTTTCCCCCGGCCCCAAAACGTGGTCGCATGAAGGGCATGGCCCGTCCACGCCCCTCCCCCGCGCTGTGCGTTTTCGCTGCGACGCTCGCCGCCGCCAGCCTCGCGGGAGCTGATCGCAACGACGCCGAGCCGATCTGGCTGCGAGTGGGAGTCAAGAACGAAACGGCGTCGGGTGCAGCCGCCACGACGCGGATCGTGGAAGGCATGGTGCGGGCCGAGGCGGCCGACGGTGGTCTCCTCCTCGAACAGGCCGACGGGCGGCTCGATCTTGTTCAGCCGGAGAGCATCGCCTCCCGGGTGCCGATCCCGCCCCCAGACGGCATCGAGACGCCGCGCGACCTGGGGCGGAGAATCCTCGGCGAGCTGCCGACCGGCTTCGACCTGCTGACCACGAAGCACTACGTGATCTGCTTCGATACGTCGCGGGCGTATGCGCAGTGGGCCGCCGCACTCTTCGAGCGGCTCCACGACGGCTTCACCAATTTCTGGACCCGCGCCGGGCTCGACCTAGAGCCCCCGGAGCAGCCGCTCGTCGTGGTCATCTTTTCTGATCGCCGGCGCTACGAGGAATATGCCGCTCGGGATCTTGGCGCCGCCACCGATCGGGTCGTCGGCTACTACAACATGCTCAGCAACCGGGTGACGACGTTTGATCTGACCGGCGTCGAGGCCCTGCACGACCATGCGGCGGCCCGTGGTCGCCCCAACCTCGATCTGCTCAAGCGGCCCGAGGCAGCCGCGCTGATCGCCACGCTGATCCACGAGGGCACCCATCAGTTGGCCTTCAACGGTGGGCTCCACCGGCGGCTGGCGCCGGTGCCGATCTGGGTCTGCGAGGGCGTGGCGACCTATTTCGAGGCGCCGGATCTCGCCTCCGGCCGCGGCTGGCGGGCCATCGGGATGGTGAATCGCCCGCGGCGCGATCAGTTCCACACGCTCCCCGACCGGGGATGGCTGGAGCCGCTCCTCCGTGACGACGAAGCTTTCCGCCGGGCCGACGCGGCCACCGACGCCTATGCCCGCGGCTGGGCCCTCACGGCCTATCTCATCAAGACAAAAAAGCCGGCCTTCGTGACCTACCTGCGGGGGCTGGCCCGAAAAAATCCCGGTGCCGCCGATTCGCCGCAGCAGCGGATCGAGGAGTTCACCACCGCCTTCGGACGGCCGGATGCCGCCCTCGAACAGGCCGTGGCCGCCTTCGTGGCCCGGATGCGCTGACGCCTCACGAACGATACGGCCGGTATAATCGGTTCGTCCCTTGATTGCGGACAGCGGGGAATCCGAAGAGGCAGGAGTCATGGCCGCACAACGCACCGTCGTTCAATCGCTGAGCATCGCGCTGATCATCTTCGTGATGCTCACGTTCATCCTCGGCGTGACCACCTATCTCGGCTTCAAGGGGAAGCTCGACGCCGACGCGCAGACCACGGCCGCCAACGAGAAGGCGACCAAGGCCGCCGAGGATCTCGACGCCCAGAAAGCCAACAACGATCTCCTCGTGAATGCCATCGGGATCGCGATGACTGATCCCGCCGATCCGTCGCGGATCAATCCCGAAAAAGCGATCGACAACTGGTTCGCGCAGCGGTTTGGTGATTTCAAGGAAGACCCCCGCTCCTACGAGCAGCTTGCCCTCTGGCTCAAGGAATCGATTCGTGAGAAAGACAGCCAGCTCCAGGAGCGGCTGATCGAAAAGGAGCGGGCGATGGCGGAGGCCACCAAGCAGCGCGACGACGCCACCACGCGAGTCGAGAGTTTCAGCCAGCAGGTGAAAAAGGTCGAGCAGGAGGCCGCCGAGCGGAGGCGGGAATATGAGGCCTCCGTGAAGAAGCATCAGGAAGACATGGACAAGCTCAGCCAGGACTATAAGAAGGCCCTCGACGACGCCGGCCAACTGCAGGAGATCGAGCAGGCGGTGGCCCGTGCCGAAGACGTGGTGTCGGCCCGTTCGCTCGACAGCTTCAAATCGAAGTCGACCGTCGATCGGGTCGACATCATTCTCACCGAACTGCGCGAACGCGAACGCGCGATCAACCGATACAACGCTTTGCTGGCCAAACTCCGGGTGGCCGACCCGGCGTTGCAACGCACCGTTGCCGATAGCGCACCGCTCGACGACCGGATCGACGGCTTCGACGGCCGCGTGATCGGCGTCAATCAGTCTGACCGGACGGCCCTCGTGCTCTGCGACTCCACGCGGGGCATGCGGCCCGGCCTGGTGCTCTACGTCTATGGACCCGATGATCCCCAGCCCATGGTGGCGGCCCGGAAAGCCACCGTGGAAGTGATGTCGCTGGAAAGCCCCACGCTCGTCCGCGTGCGAATACGGAGTGACTCGATCGGCGATCCCATCGTGAGCGGCGACGGCGTGGCCACGAGCCTCTGGGAGGCCGGTGCCCAGTTCACGGCCGTGATGGTCGGCCACGTGCAGATCGACCAGGACTCCGAGGCCGATGCCGAGCGGCTGCAGGAACTGATCGAGGGGATCGGTGGCAAGGTCGAGACGAGCGTGACCCCGCTCACCACGATGCTGATCGACGCCGGTGAGCCGCAGACCTTCGGCCTGCAGAAGCCCAAGGATTGGCGGGAGCGCGACGAGAAACGGCGGGAGCGGGAACTTCGCGAGGCCCGCCGGCTGGGCGTGCAGGTGATCGGCATCGGCGAATTCATGCAGATGCTCGGCCTGCGCCGGGAATCCCTGGACGCCAACCGCGTCCCCGAAGCGGCTGCCCGCTAGCTTCCCCGAGCAAGCACCGGGCGCAAGCCCGGTGGCCTGCTCTCCCAGCAAGCACCG
>CAYZFV010000392.1:0-3926 GCA_964477765.1 uncultured Candidatus Kuenenia sp. | reverse complement strand
GACGTGGGCGATGATCGCGATGTTGCGAATGTCGGATCGGCGCACGGCGGTGCCGGACGGCATCTTTTCGGCGGGGGCGGTAGACATGGAGGGAGCCGGGGCGTCATGCCCGCGGCCAAAGGAGGTGGGACCATCACACACGTGATGGGGAAATGGAGACGATGGGGATCGAACCCACAACCCCCGCCTTGCAAAGGCGGTGCTCTCCCAATTGAGCTACGTCCCCGGTCGAGTGCAATGCGCGCGCCAAGATTCGAACTTGGGACCTCTACCTTATCAGGGTAGCGCTCTAACCAACTGAGCTACGCGCGCCGGTCGCAGAAGCTACGAGGTGCAGTTTAGGGCTGACGGGGGTGAATTCAAAGGGGTGCCACCAACGCCGAGCCCCTGCAGGCCGGCGAAAAGTGGCGCTGGCGCACCGGTGGCTTCCGGATAGGTTGGTCCGGCGATTTCATGGATCACCCATTTCATGGATCACGAGGAGTGTGAGATGTCTGGCTGTTGGTTGCCTGTTTTTCGGCCTGTTTTTCGGCCTGTTCTTCGCGGCCTCTGCGTGATGAGCGGCTGCCTGTGGCTGTCACAAATGCCTCTCCAGGCCGCCCAGCCGACGGTGGAATATGCCCTCGGCCTGAAGCCGTATCAGCAGGATGTCGACTACGACCAGCCGACCGGCGACGAGGCGAGTGGGGCGACGATCAAGATGGAAAAGGAAGGCGGCGTGACGGCCTGGGTGGTCCGCGATGCCCGCGGCCAGATCCTCCGCAGCTTCGCCGACACCAATGGCGATCGCGTGGTCGATCGCTGGAGCTATTACCGCGACGGTCAGGAGATCTATCGCGACATCGACGCCAACTTCAACGCCAAGGCCGACCAGGCTCGCTGGCTCAATGCCGCCGGAAGCCGGTGGGGGATCGATGGCGACGAAAATGGCTCGCTCGATTCCTGGAAGGCCATCTCCGCCGAGGAGGCGACGGCTGAGATCGTCGCCGCGCTTCGCACCCGCGATGCGGCCCGGTTTCGTCGGCTCCTGCCGACGGCGGCCGATCTCGAGGCGGCCGGCTTTGAGGGGCAGCTGCTCAAAGATGTGACGAAGCGGGTCGCGGCAGCCGCCACCGGCTTCGCCGCCCTGGCCCGTGATCAGAAGCAGATCGGTCCCCAGACGACGTGGAACAACATGCTCTCCACCCGGCCGGGTGTGATCCCCGCGGGAGCGGCTGGAGCCGCGAAGGATATCGTTGCGTATGACAATGTGATGGCTCTGATCGACAGCGGCTCGACAAGTGGCCAGGTCTATGTCGGCTCGCTGGTCCGCTGTGGTGATGCCTGGCGGCCGATCGACGTGCCGCAGGTTCCGGGGGCAAGCGGCGACATCGCCGAGCCGCTTGCATTTTTTGCGCCGCGATTCGACGGGCCTGCAGCGCCGCTCGGTCCCCAGGAGGATCCGCGTCTCAAGCCGCTCCTCGCGAAACTCCGCGGCGTGGAAACCAAACTTTCCGCGGCGGCGCCGGCGGCCCGGCAGTCGCTCGCCGAGGAACAGGCGGAGTTGTTGGGCCAGGTGGTGGCGGCGGCGGATCCGGGGGATCAGCCCTTCTGGGTGCGGCAGTATGCCGAGACGCTTGCCGCCGGAGTGCAAGACGGCAGCCTTCCGGGCGGTATCGCGATGCTCGACAAACTCGCCGCCGCCGTGGCGGCCGACGACGCCCTGTCGGCATTTGTGCTGTTTCGGCTTGCCTCGGCCCGATACGCCGCCGCCATGCAGCAGCCGGGGGCCGACATCGAGACGGCGCAGACGGAGTGGCTGAAGGAACTCGAGGACTTTGTGGCGAAATACCCGGAAGCCCCGGATGCGGCCGAAGCGATGCTGCAGATGGCGATCGCCGACGAGTTTTCCAGCCGCGAAAACAAGGCGCTCGAACGCTACGAGGCGATCGTGAAGGGATTCCCCGATTCGGCCTCGGCCCGCAAGGCCCGCGGAGCGGCTCGTCGGCTGCAGCTCGAAGGCCAGCCGCTCGCCCTCTCGGGAACGGCCGTCGACGGGAAGTCGGTGACCGTCGAACGGCTGCAGGGCGCTCCCGTGCTCGTTCACTACTGGGCCACATGGTGCGAGCCCTGCAAGGTCGACATCGCCAAGATACGTGAGCTGTATTCAAAATACGGTCCGCAAAAATTCCGTGTCGTCGGGATCACGCTCGACTCCGACAAGGACGAACTCGCGGCCTACCTGGCCGGCACGCCGATGCCCTGGCCGCAGCTGCACGAGTCGGGTGGGCTGGATGGCCGGCTCGCCGAAGAGCTTGGGGTGCTCACCCTGCCGACCATGCTTCTGATCGATGCCGAGGGCAAGGTGGTCGATCGCAATCTGGTCATCACCGATTTGGAGCGGAAGCTCGAGGCGTTGATCGGGGGAAAATAGGCTGACGCGGAGACGGAATCGCTCCGGCCCGACTGGGTTTGGCGGCTGGGTCGACGGCTGCTAAGGTCTGCCCGCGCGACGGCGGATGCGTCGTGCGGATCCTTCTGACTTGATCGGTTCAGGACCGCGGATGTCGTCGACCATCGGAAACGTGAGCCCCGTGTTGTGCGCAGTCGGGCTCGCGCAGGTGCTCGGTATCGTGGCCGCAATTGCATCGCGACTGGCCGAGGGAACCGCCCGCGAGCAGCTGGGTCACTGGCTCTGCGTGGTGGCGCTGGCCGTGGTGGGAAGCCTCTGCGGGTTTTGCCTGCACTACGGCCCCGACTCCGGGGCGATGTGTGCGGTCACCTTCACGGTGATGACGATGATCGCCATTGTCGATCTGCGGCCGGCCGTCGAGCGGTAGCCACTCATCAGATTGCCCGTTTTGCGCCGCTTGCCGAGATTGCCGGCGCCTTCCGGAAAATCGGAAAAAAACTCCCCTTCGGCCGCTCTCGATGCCGAACAGATGTCTGGCGAGGTGGCGCGGCCCTTCGGTCCGCCACCGCCCCGTTTCCAAGGAGCCAGGCATGTTGACTTCGATCCGCCCCTTTCGGCTGGTGCTGGCGTGCAGTGCGCCGCTTTTGATGATGGCGACGAGCGTTGCCGACGACCTCGCAGCCCGCGTCACCGCCCAGATTCAGGCCGCGCCCGTCTTGAAGGGCAACCCAATCACTGTGAAGGCTCTGGGGCCGACCGTCTGGCTCTCGGGCACTGCTTCATCGGCCCAGCAGCAGGCGGCGCTGGCGATTGCCAGGCAGACGCCGGGCGTCGAACGGGTGGTTGACCAGTTGTCTGTGTCGCGGCCGGTCGCGGGTTCGGCGGCAACTGCCGGCTCAATGCAGCGACTGTTTGCCCCGCCACCCATGACACCTGCAGCTGCCGCGGAGCATCCGCAGGCTCAGCCTCAGCCGGCTCCCGCCCAGTCCGAACTCGCCACTGCGGTGGCCACCGCGCTGCGAAATTCAGGCTCGCTCAAGGGCTATCGGGTGAGCGTGAAGGCCCAGAATGGCACCGTATGGCTGACGGGAACCCTGTCGAGCCTCGACCAATTGCAGGCGGCTGTCGCTCTGGCGGAGCGGACACCCGGCGTGGAGCGGGTGGTGAATCGTCTCGCCGTCGCCGAGGCTGCCGTCGCCGCCGAGGAATCGTCGGGACTGTTTTCTCTCCCCGAATCAATGCGGTCGCTGATCGGTCTGGCTCCCAAGGCCGCGACGCCGGTGCGGCAGGATGCGGCCGTGCGGCAGGCCGCGGGTACGATGCGTGCCGGAGGCGTGGAGTTGGCCAACGGCCAGGTCCCCGAAGAAGATTCGATGGGGCTGATCCAGCTCACGCAGGCCCAGCAGGAGGCTGTCGGCCAGGCCCAGTATCCCGGTCAGTCTGTGGGGCAGCGTCGCACGATGGTGGCCCGCGGCCGACAGCCGCTGCCGGGGGCGGCCGGCACTCCGGGAGGCCGACCCCCGCCGGTGCGGGT
>CAYZFV010000391.1:0-3902 GCA_964477765.1 uncultured Candidatus Kuenenia sp. | reverse complement strand
CAGCGTGGCGCTCATCACGATCACCCGCAGGTCGGGCCGCACGGTCTGCCGGAGTCGCGCGAGCAGTCCGAGCACGAGATCCATCTCGACCGTCCGCTCGTGAAACTCATCGAGCACGACCGCGCCGATTGTGTCGAGGGCGATGTCAGTGAGCAGCCGCCGCAGCATGATCCCGGTGGTCTCGACGAAGAGCCGGGTGACGCGGCTCGTGCGAGAATCGAACCGCACCTGATAGCCGACTTCACCACCGAGATCACTGGCCCGCAGCCGGGCGATCTGATGGGCGACCGATCGCGCCGCCAGCCGCCGCGGCTGCAGCAACACGACGCGGGCTTCGGCGGGCAGATCATCGAGCACGGCCGCCGGCACGAGCATCGTCTTGCCGGAGCCCGGTGGCGCCGTCACGATCGCGGCCCCGCTTCGTGAGGCGGCCACGGCCTCGCCCAGCACGGCGGCCACGGGCAGGTCGGCAGGCAGAAGCCGCGCTGAAGCGTCGCCGGTCATCGGGTTGCTCGATCCACGTGGCGGCGTCAGGTGGCGTGATGCGGCGGGAAGTCGGTGTAGCCGCGACCAGCCTGGGGCGAATACCAGTCTCCCATCGGGGCCGGCGCGGCGAGGGGCCAGCCGTGGGCAAACCGCTCGACGAGATCGGGGTTGCTGATGTAGGGCCGACCGAAGGCGACCAGGTCGGCGGCTCCCGAGGCGATCGCCTCTTCGGCGGTCTCCTGCGTGTAGCCGCAGTTGCCGATCAGGGGCCCGCGAAACACCTGGCGAAACTCGCCCAGCGTCATCGGGCCGCCGAGTTCGTGAAACCCGAAGCCGAGGCCGTCGACGACATGGAGATACGCGAGGCCAAACGGATCAAGGGCCCGCGCCGCCGCCGTGAACTGATCGCGGAAGTCGGGCGAGCCCATGTCGTTGAACGAGCCATTGGGTGAGAGCCGCACGCCCACCCGGTCCGCCGGCCAGACGCTTGTCACCGCCTCGACGACATCCCGCAGAAACCGACAGCGGTTGATCACACTCCCGCCGTAGGCATCCGTGCGGTGGTTGGTCTTCGACTGGAGGAACTGGTCGATCAGGTAGCCATTGGCGGCGTAAACTTCGACCCCGTCGAACCCCGCCTCTTTGGCCCGCGTTGCCGCCGCGCGGTAGTCGTCGACGACCCGCGGGATTTCGGTTGTCTCGAGCGGCCGCGGTGTTTCATACGGCTGCTTGCCGGTTGGCGTGGGGATGCCGTCGCCGTTGATCGCAATGGCCGATGGCGCGATTGGCAGCCGCCCTTCGTGAAAACCGCTGTGGGAGGCCCGCCCCATGTGCCAGAGCTGGAGGAAGATCCGGCCCCCCTTGGCATGCACCGCCTGCGTCACGGCGTCCCATCCCGCCACCATCGCGTCGGAGTAGATGCCGGGCGACTCGAGCCAGCCGTTGGCCTCCGGCGAGATGGTGGTCGCCTCCGAGATGATCAGACCGGCACTCGACCGTTGGGCGTAATACTCGGCCATCACGGCGTTGGGAATCCGGTCGGCTCCGGCTCGCGACCGGGTAAGTGGCGCCATCACGACGCGATTCGGGAGGGCCAATCCGTGGAGGTCGAAAGGCTGCAAGAGTGGCGATGCGTTCATACCGGCTACAATACCGCGGCATGCCTGTTTTCGACTACACCTTCACCGTTGACGCTCCGCTCGCTGCCGTGCGGGATTTTCACCACGACACCAGTGCGCTCAAGCGGCTCACGCCACCGCCCACGATCGTGCAGCTGCACTCGATCGAGCCGCTGGCGGAGGGTTCGGTGTCGAAGTTCACGCTCTGGGTCGGCCCCTTGCCCCTCCATTGGACGGCCGTCCATAAAAACGTCTCGGACACCGGCTTCACCGATATTCAGGCCCAAGGGCCGGCGAAAAAATGGGAACACACGCATTCGTTCGTGCCGCTCTCTTCCTCTGTCACGAAGATCCGCGAACATATCGAGTATGAGCACAGGCCCGGCCTGTGGGGGATCGTGACCCGGCTGTTGTTTTCGTGGCCCAACCTGATGTTTATGTTTGGCTATCGTGCGTGGGTCACCCGCCGCGCGCTCAGGCGTTCGCCACACGACGGATAAACGACGGGTCTTCGGCGTCCCACGGGCTCACCCGCACGAGACGGGCGCCGGGCACCGCAGCCACTTCCTCAGGCGTGATTGGCTGCCGACTCGCCAGCTGCCCGCGGACCACGTCGAGTGATGCGTCGGAAGCGTCGGTGCCCGCGGTCTGCCGGGCCGCCACGCGAGCGAGCACAAACTCCGCCGGCACGTCGAGTTCCAGCCACACCAGGGGCACGTTGTGATCGCGGGCCACCGCGGCCAGCATGTCGCGGTGCTCCCGCGTATTGCCCGTGGCATCGACGACCACGCTGGTTCCTGAGTCAAGCACGGTCGCGGCCAGCGCGGCGAGTCGCTGATACACCCGAGCTGTCATCGCCGGGCCATACAACTCACGAGTGTGATCGTCGTCGGCGGGGCGGTCGGTCGCCGCCATGCCGGCCAGCCGCTTGCGTTCCACGTCGCTGCGCAGCCGGATGGCCCCGCAGGCATCCACGATCCGGCCGGCGAGCGTGGTTTTTCCGGTGCCAGAAATGCCGGTCGTCACAAACAGCGTGGGGTGGCGGGGACCGGCGAAGCTCATCGCGAGGTCGAGATAGCGATCGCTTTCGCTGGCCGCCGCCTCGGCAGCGGGTGCGTCGCCATCTCCAGCGGCCTGCCCCTGCCGGATCGCCGCCACCGCCGCCCGGACGATCGCGCGATAGACCGTATACAGAGGCAACACCGCCGCCGCGGCATGGTCATCGGCCGCCTCCATCCAGGCATTCACCACGCGGGCCGCCAGATCAGCCCGGCCGCGGGCCCGCAGGTCCATGGCCAGGAAGGCGATGTCGTTGGCGACATCGATCCACCGCAATGAATCGTTGAACTCGATGCCGTCGAAGGCCATCATCCGCCCTTCGTGGAGCACGATGTTGGCCAGATGGAGGTCACCGTGGCATTCACGGATTTTTCCCGCAGCCACGCGGGCTGCGATCGCGTCGCGGAGCCGATTCGCCTCGCCGCGAATCCAGGCCTCGAGCGAATCGGCCCGAGCACAGGTTTCCGGCCGGGCCTGTCGGAGCTGCGCGAGGTTCATGGCCACGGTAGAGAGAAACGCGTCTGCCGTGCCCCAGCCGGCTGTGGGATCGGCCGCGGCCAACCGCTCCTCCACGCCGGCGATCTCCACGCCGAGCCGCTCGCAGTCGGCTGCCGTGAGCCGCCCCTCGTCGAACACCCGGTCGAGACGGCCCGCCTCGTCGAACTGCCGCAGTTTCACCGCCCACTCGATCGGCACGCCCGCGCCCCCGACCTGTGCCTCGCCAGCCGGGCCGGTGATCGGCACGACACCCAGATAGAGGTGGGGCGCAAACCGGCCGCTCAGCCGCACCTCCTCGTCACAAAATCGTCGCCGCCTGTCGAGGGTCGAGAAGTCGAGAAACCCGAGGTTGCAGGGCTTCTTCACCTTGTAGACGAAGTCGCCGGTGAGGAAGACCCACGAGATGTGGGTCTCGATCAGGCGGACGTCGGCCGTCGGGTGCGGGTAGGCGGCCGCCTCGAGCAGGCGGGCGACGAGGGCAGGTTTCGATGTGGCCACGGCGTCCAAGTCTATGCGATGGGCCGGTGATCCACCCCGCCGCCCCTTTGCTTGCAGCGGCAACTTGTGCGACACTCTCGACGCCAGGCGGACTGAACGACGGACATGGGCGAGGCAGGGCCGCATGAGACTGGCTATTTCGTATCGCGCCGAATATCGCTACGACTGCCCGGCCTCGCTCTCGACCCACGTGCTGCGGCTCTTTCCGCGGCCTGATCCCGCGGTGCGGATCCAACGGCAGAC
>CAYZFV010000390.1:0-6329 GCA_964477765.1 uncultured Candidatus Kuenenia sp. | reverse complement strand
CCTGCCCGACCGGCTGCTCGCCGACTACACCACCACCCGACCGACGAGCGAACTGCATGCCATCCTCGGCACGGCGAAGCGGATTCGCGATGCCGTCGACCGGGTGATCGTGCTCGGCATCGGTGGCTCCTACATGGGCACGCGGGCCCTCTTCGAGGCCTGCTGCCATCCGTTTCACAATGAATTGCCACGCGGAGAGCGGGGGGGGCGGCCCCGGCTCTCGTTCGAGGGCTTCAATATCGACAACGATTCGGCCCACGGGCTTCTCGATCTGGTCGCCCCGGCCGGCACGACCCTGCCGGATGATCTGCTCCACCGCTGGGCGATCCTCGTCGTCAGCAAGAGTGGCGGCACGTTGGAAACAGCCGCCGCCACGCGGCTCTTTCTCGATGCGCTCCTGAAAAACGTGAAGGGCGACGTGAAGACGCTGGCCGATCGCGTCGTGCCGATCACGGGCCAGACCGGCAAACTTGCCAGCCTTGCAAAGGCGATCGGCTGCCCCGACGTGTTCGACATTCCCGACGGTGTCGGCGGCCGGTTTTCGGTGTTCACGGCGGTCGGCCTGCTGCCGGCATCGATCGTCGGCATCGATATCGTGCGGCTCTTGGAAGGGGCCGCCGCGATGAACCACCGCTTCCGCGAGGCCCCCGTGGCGGAAAACCCCGTGCTGCAATACGTCGGCGTGTCGCACCTCGCCGAAAATCGGATGGGGGCGACGATCCGCGTGCTCTCCTCGTGGAGCAACCGGCTCGAAGCGGTCGGCCTGTGGTACGACCAGCTCCTTTCCGAGAGTCTCGGCAAGCACGAAAAGGGGGCCACGCCGCTCACCACCGTCACCTCCCGCGACCTCCGCTCGCGGGGCCAGCAGCACCAAGAGGGCCGCCGCGACAAGCTGATCACGAATCTGATCGTGGGCGAGCCGCGTCGCGATCGGCTCACGCTGCCCGTGCTCGGCCCCTATGGCCACAACGAGGATCAGCTCGACGATCTCGTCGGCACCGCCTGGCCCGACATGCTCGCCGCCGCGGCCGCCGGCACCAACGAAGCCTATGCGCTGGATCAGCGGCCCACGGCCGATATCTTCCTGCCGCGGATCGACGAGCACACGGTCGGCCAGCTTCTGCAAATGCTGATGCTCGCGACGGTCGTCGAAGGCCGCCTCGTCGGCACCAATCCCTATGGCCAGCCGGGCGTCGAGGCCTACAAAAAGTTCATGATGCGGCGCCTGCGGCCCTAACTCCGACCGGAGGAGACCCCTGCGATGTCTGTCACACTCACGTGGATCGGCCATGCCACCTGGCTCATCGACACCGGCGGAGGTGTCTTGCTCGTCGATCCGTTTCTCGACGACTGCCCGACGGCCGCGATGAAGGCCGAGGATGTGCGGTGCGACGCGATTCTCGTCACCCATGCCCACGCCGACCACGTGTCCGACGCCGCGGCGATCGCCACGCGGCTCGGAGTGCCGGTGCTCTGCAACTTCGAGATCGCCAACTGGCTCGGGAAGCACGGCGTGAAGACGGCGCAAGCGATGAACCACGGCGGCCGGCTGGCCGTTCCCGGGGGCACGGCCAAAATGGAGATCGCCCACCACTCGTCGAGCTTCGCCGATGGCACCTACGGCGGAAATCCGGGCGGCTGGCTGCTCGACGTCGGCGGCAAACGGATCTACATCGCCGGCGACACGTCGGTGTTTCTCGACATGGAGCGGATCGGCCGGCCCGATCGCCACGGCCGCGGCCTCGATCTGGCGATCCTGCCGATCGGTGATGTGTTCACGATGGGCCCTGACGATTCGCTCGAGGCCCTCGCCATGCTCAAGCCCGAGCATGTGCTGCCGAGTCACTACAACACCTGGCCGCCGATCACCCAAGACGCCGCCGCTTGGGCGAGTGCGGTCACCGCCGCCGGCCTCGCCACGCCCCACGTGCTCCAGCCGGGCGAGTCTGTAACGCTTGAGTAGGGCATCTCAGTTGCCGAGCGGCCATCCGCGGGAATTTTGTTCGGGTTGCCCATCGTGTGACGGCTCAGGGTTGCCCGTGCCACATCGCCGGACGCTCGCTACGGGCATCCTGCCCTTCGCTCGCTCGGAGGAAACCTCGCTTCGCCATCCTGGCTGCGCTCGGTTTCCTACGCCGGCTCCGTGGCACGGGCAACCCCTCGCTGGAACCTCAGGAATGTTCGGGGATCTCGAAAGTTCGCGGTGGGGGCACCCGCACTTCGACCGTGTCGCCGACGACGCGGGTTTCGAACACGTCGACGGTGAGTTTCGGGTTGTCGCACCAGGCGCCGTCGCAGAGGCGGAATCGCCAGGCATGCCAGGGGCAGGTGACCACGCCGTCGACCATCGGGCCCGACCCGAGCGAGGCACCCATGTGGGGACAGAGATCGTCGATCGCGGAGTAGGCCGTGCCGTCGAAGAAGATCGCGACGAGTCGGCCCGCCACTTCGAACGTGCGGCCCTCTCCGGCCGGGATGCTGCCGACGGGTGTGACGGGTGTGAAGGGAACTTCCGCGTGGGCTTCGCTCATGCGTTCCCTGTACCATACGAGGCATGAACGTCCAACCCGCAGATTCGAAGCCGCCCGGTGAGCCCGACAGCCTGCCGCGGCGGGATCGTGGCCCCAGCAAGCCGCGGCGGGACCGTGGCCGCAGCACACCGATCAATCTGCTGGTGCTCGATGTCGATGGCACCGTCACCAACAGCCGGCATGAGGTGACCGACGCGACCATCGCCGCGATCGCCCGCGTGCGGGCGGCGGGCATCCGCGTGATGCTGGCGACCGGCCGCCGCTACCGCGACGTGCTCCCGATCGCCACGCGACTCGGGATCGTGGAGCCGCTGGTAACCGCTTCTGGAGCGCTCGTGAAAGATCCGACCGACCATGCCACGCGGTTTCGGGCGGCCTTCGCCCCGGGCGTGCTCGAGAGGGTGCTCGAGATGGTGGTGGCGCGGGGCCACGAACCGGTTGTCTATACCGACAGTTTCGCCGACGGCTTCGACTTTCATTGCCGGAGGCTGGATCCGGCAACCTCAGGCGACGGCGCGGGCCCGGGCTTCCGGGAATACCTGGATCGCAACCGCACGCTCGCCCGGATCACGCCCGACCTGCACCGCGCCCCGCCCCCGAGTGTGTTTGCCGGCTTTGCCATGGGGCCGCAGGGCGAGATGCTCGCGCTCGAGGCCGCCATCCGCGCGGCATGGCCGGAGGGAGTATCGCTCCATACGATCCGCAGCCCGCGGTATCACGACTACCTCTGCGAGATCGCCCCGGCTGGGGTGACGAAGTGGTCGGCCGTCGCGGCGCTCGCGCGGGAGTGGGGGATCGGCCCGCAGGCGATCTGTGCCGTGGGTGACGATCGCAACGACGTGCCGATGGTGGCGGCCGCCGGGCTGGGGATCGCCATGGGGAATGCGGCGGCCGAGGTGCAGGCGGTGGCCGACCGGGTGGTGGGCCGGCACGACGACGACGGCCTCGTCGACGTGGCAAACCTTCTGCTCGCCACGCTTTCCTAATCTGCGTGGCTTGCGTGAGATGCGCGTTGCCGCGGCCGGCGGCGATCCCTATCGTCCCGCCCATGGATCTGAAACTGCAGCGACCGCGAGGAGTCTGCGCCCGCACCGGCCGTGGCTTGGCCGCCGGGGAGCCGATGGTGTCGGCGCTCGTGCGGGAGGCGGGCGGCCTCGTACGGATCGACTGCGCGGCCGAGGCCTGGGAAGGCCCGCCCCCCGCCACGCTCGCCTGGTGGCGGTCGATCTACACGCCGGCCGCCGCAGCCGGGCCCACGCTCGCGCCCGCCGATGTGCTGCTCGACGTGCTTGAAGAAATGGAAGGCCGTCCGGCAGAAGCCGCGTTGCGCTATCTGATCGCGTTGCAGTTGGTGCGCCGCAAGGTGCTGCGGATCGTCGAGGAGACATCGGCCGATGCCCCCCCCGACGGCGAGACACTCGTGGTGGCCTGCCGTAAGCGGCGGAGTGAATACCGCGTGGCCCAGGTAGCGGCCGAGCAAGCGGCCGCAGACGGCGTGCAGGAACGTCTGCAGGCACTCCTCTGGTCGGGAGGTGAGGCATGAGAGCCGCTCCCCTGCCCAGGCTGGTCGCCGTGATGCTCGTGGTGACGGCCGTCGCGTCGAGCGGCGCGACCTGTCCGAGCGTGCTCCGGGGCTACCAGGTGGGCACGATGCCGCTGCCGCGGGTGCTGCCGCCGCAGCCGTCGCTTGATCAGATCATCGGCGCGATTCACGACAACACCCGGCGGGTTCGCAACTACATGGCCCCGCAGGCCGTGATCTCGGTACCCGGCGTGCCACGACTCTCGGCCCAGGTCGCCTGCGAGCCGCCGCGTCGCTTTCGGCTGCGGGCCCAGACGGCCGTGAGTGGCAACGAACTCGACCTCGGCAGCAACGACGATCTCTTCTGGCTCTGGATTCGCCGTCATGAGCCGCCGATGATGCTTTTCTGCCGGCACGATCAGTACGCGCAGTCGTCGGCCCGCCGGCTGCTGCCGATCCGTGCCGACTGGATGCCCGAATTACTCGGCCTGATCTCCTTCAATCCGGCCGACAGCCATGAGGGGCCGTTTCCGCTCGCTGATGGCCGGCTGGAGATCCGCAGCCGGCTCACCTCACCCGATGGCGAACTGCTCAAGTCGACGCTCGTCGACGGCACGACCGGGCTCGTCCTCGAGCAGCATCTTTTCACGCCGACCGGCGAACGACTCGCAAGTGTGCGGACCACGCAGCATCGGGTCGATCCGACGTCGGGCGCAGCCCTGCCCCGGAAGGTCGAGGTGTCGTGGCCCGCGTCAGACGTCAACTTCACGCTCGACCTCAAAGCGGTCACCACCAACATGCCGACCAGTGACCCCGGCCAACTGTGGCAGATGCCGGCCTATGAAGGCTACGAGCCGATCGATCTGGCCGACCCGTCGGTCGTCATCGGGGCCAAGTAGAACAGGCTTCAAGCCGCTTCAGCGGAAGCCACGTTCAGCCGGTTGCTCCTTCGCGTCCGTGATCCGCGCCGTCGCGCATCTGCTGGCGGGCCTGCGAAAGCGCCGGCCCGATTGATCCCAACGGTATCCCGGTGAGTCGGCTGATGTCGCCGTAACTTCGGCCTTCGAGGTGATGAAGTCGTACCAGCCGCGCCACCTGTGGGTCGAGTCGTTGCAGGAGCGTTTCGATCTGGTCGCGGTTGGCGACGGCAGCAGCATGATCCTCCCGCGTCTCGGGTTGGGCGGATTCGGCGGCGGTCGTGCCACGCGAATTTTTCCGCGCCCGAAGCAACGACCGCACGCAGACCCGTCGCGCCACCACCGTGAGAAAGGTCGGCAGGCTGGCCCGGCCCGCGAAGGCCCGCAACACGGCGGCATTGTTTCGGAGCATCTCCACCATGATCTCGGCGACGAGGTCGTCGCGGTCAGCCGCGCTGAGCGACACGCCGCGTTGCGCGGCGGACCGCCCGGCAACGAAGGCCAGCAGTCCTGAGAACCGCGTCAGGAACGTCTCCCAACCGCCAGGGGCGTTGGCGAGACAAAGTCTCAATAGATCGCGATCTTGGGTTGTCACAAGGTCGTGGCGCGGTTCGGATTGGTGAGACGCCACGGTTGCCACGACCCGCACCTGATTTCTGTGTGCCGCAAATCCAGCCTCGATCGCTCTGAGGGGCGAAAATGACAGCAGGCTGAAAACCACGATCCCTGACCGACGTCATCATAGAGGGGGGCGACCGGCCAGACCAAGGCAATTCCGGCTGTCCAGGATCGGTCCGGGGCCACTCATGAAATCGGCCCAGGGATGCCGATTTCTGAATCGTTGACAGGACTCAGACGGCCACCTACGATTCCGCGCGTCGGCAGATCGAGTTGGCCTGCAGACCGCCACCGAAACGGCTGTTTTTTACGGAGACAAGGAGAACAACGTCTATGACCCACGTCGTCGCCGAACCGTGTTTTGCCTGCAAGTACACCGACTGCGTCGTGGTCTGCCCTGTGGAGTGCTTCTACGAAGGGGATCAGATGGTCTACATCCACCCCGATGAGTGCATCGACTGCGAGGCGTGTGTTCCTGAGTGCCCGGTCGAGGCGATCTTCCACGAAGACAACTTGCCGGCCGAATGGAAAGACTTCACGGCGCTCAATTCCGAGATGGCTCCGCAACTTCCGGTGATTACCGAGAAAAAAGACCCGCTTTGCTAGCCACACGCCTGCGGGGCCATCCATAGCCCCCGCAAGTTTGTGCCGTGCACCAAAAAGCACCGGGCGCGAGCGGTACACCAAAAAGCACCGGGCGCGAGCGGTACACCAAAAAGCACCGGGCGCGAGCGGTACACC
>CAYZFV010000389.1:0-4267 GCA_964477765.1 uncultured Candidatus Kuenenia sp. | reverse complement strand
GCATCGCCGCTACATCGGCAAGCTCTACGCCAAGGAGGTGGTGCTCAGCAACTTCCCCCATGAGTCGCCCGCCGAAGTGATGGAACGGCTGATCGAAGTCACGCTCCGCACCGAAGACGCCCTGTAGCAATGCCGCAGGCCACCAGGCTCGCGCCCGGTGCTTCCTGGTGTCGGGGCGACAGCAAGCCGGATGGCGCAAGTCTTCCCAACAAGCCGCGGGCGCGAGCCTCACCCAACAAGCCGCGGGCGCGAGCCTCACCCAGCAAGCCGCGGGCGCGAGCCCGCGGGATGACGCACCAGCCGGCCCCACCGCAGGCCACCAGGCTCGCGCCCGGTGCTTCCTGGAGCAGGGCTTCCTGGAGCAGGGCTTCCTGTTTTCACCCTAGGATGCTGCGGCGCCGGCTCACGTAGTCCCACACCACGAACCGGTCGAGATCCTTGCCGGCAGTGAAGAAAACACGGCCTCGCGCGGTCTCCGCCAGTCGATAGGCAAACTGGATGTCTTCCCGCGACTGTGACCAGCCCGACAGCAGGAAGACGTTGATCGTGATACCCTCGCGGCGGCAGGCCCGGGCCTCGCGGAGCGTCGCCTCCTCGGTCCGCGGATGAGGCGGGTAGAGCAGGTAGAGCTGCTCCTCCTCGAAATGCGCCGTCGGCAGGCCGTCGGTGATGAGAATCACCTGTTTGTTGGGCGTGTCTTGCCGGGCCAGATGCTGCCTCGAAAGCTGGAGCGCATGCTGGATATTGGTGAAGTGAGGCGGGATATCGGTCTCGGAAATCGCCGGATCGGCCATGTCGGCCCGCAGCCGGACCACGGCGTCGAAGATCGTCACCGGCTTGGGGAGGAGCGTGGCGACCTCGCCGAGCGGCCGTGGCTTGGCGAACGAATACATCTCGATGAACTGCAGATAGTCGCCCGGAAACTCCCGCTGCACGAGCCCCTGCAGGGCGAGGGCCATCTTTTTCACGTTCACGTAGAGCCCGCCGTACCGCATCGAGCCACTCATATCGAGCACGACGGTGGTGGCACACTTGGGCGTGTTTCGCGTGCGGTGCACCTCAATATCGCGGGAATCAAGCCGCAGGGGCCGCCCCGCTGCCGACGGATCGGCCGCCTGTCGAAGCATGGCGTTGACGAGCGAGCCAGGAATATCCATGTGGGCTACGGAGTCGCCAAATTCATACGGCCGGGTCGGCACCATCTCGACGGCGCCGTCGCCGGTGACATTCACCTGGTGGCGGCCGGTTCGTGAGGGATCGAGTGCCGAAAAAATCTGCTCAAGCAGCTTGCCCTGAAAGAGCCGCATCGCTTGCGGCGTGAGCTGATAGCCCCGCTTCGTCCGCTCGAGCCCCTGCTGCGCCGCCATCTGCTCGACCAGATCCTGCACCTGCTGCCTGAGCGCATCGAGCTCGTCGAGCTGCCCCTGTTCGACGTATTCGCCAAGGGCCTCCATGTCGATGAGGGCCACCCGGGCATTCTTGCGGGCCTCTTCAATCTGTCGCAGTAGCTCCTCGATCGTTTCGAGCTCTTCCTTCACATCGAGGGCCTCGGGCACGGTGAGCTTTTCCCGGCCGGTGAACTCCCACTTCGCCGCCAGTTCGTCGACCTGATAGACCTCGCCGAGCCGATCCATCAGCCCCACCAGCTGACCGCTGAATCGGCCCTGGTCGTCGTCTTGCGCATACCAGAGCCGCTCGAGCTGCCGCAGTTGCTCCGTCTCCACGGCCTTGTGCAAGGCCTCGCGAAACTTCGCCGGCGGCTGCGCCCGCTGGGCCGCCTCCCGAAACGCATTCCGAGCCTTCTTCCGCACCGCGTCGGTCTCGTACCGCTCGAGGACCTTTCGCCGCCGCTCCTCCAGCTGCCGCTTGATCGAATCGAGTGACCTCCCCAGCCCCTTGATCTGATCGGGATCGAGCACGACCGCCTGGGCCAGCTGCTCCTCGGTCAGCTCGTCGATGCTGCCAAATTCAAGCAGGTGCTCGACGGCCGGCGTCACCAGATCGACCTGCGGCGGCCGCGGCGGCGGAATCCGCGCCGGATCGTACCGCTGGTACGAATGCACAATCCCACCGAGCGTGTTTCGGGTTGGCATTGAGCAACGGTCCTTTTCGTTTAATGCACTTTGCAGCGCGGGGATCGATCACCGTCTGCCTGATCAAGCGATGCTGCAACGAGGGGTTGCCCGTGCCACAGAGCCGGCGTAGCTGGCAAGCGCAGGCAGGATGCCGAAGCGAAGCCAGGTCCGAGCGAGCGAAGGCCTGGATGGCCGAAGCGAGCGTCCGGCGAGGTGGCACGGGCAACCCCGAGCCCCGCGAACGTCCGGCGACACGGCACGGGCAACCCCGAGCCTCCAGGGAGGCGTCCTCGCCAGCTCATCGATACCCCTCCGTGTCATAGACCGTGCGACCATGCGACTGGAGCCTTGAGATCCGCTCGGTGGCATAGAGGCCGGCCAGCACGAACTCCACGCAGCTGGCCCGCACCGCCGCGTTCTGGGCCGCGTTCACCTCAAACGCCTTCTCCCAGATCGCCGGCACATCGGCCACGATCTGCTCGTAGGCGCCGCTCGGCACCATGTCGCCAACCTCGATCTTCACGCCGTGCCCAAACACCTTCGCGATCTCATCGAGCCCGTGCTTCTCCACGTATTCCTCGAAGACGGTCGCGATCGCCTCGGCCACCACCGCATCGAGCACCTGCCGCTCGCTCATCTGATGGCTCCCCATCAGGTCGAGTTCGAGCTTACCGAGGCTCGATGAATAGATGTGGCCCAGATCGCTGATCCGCGGCACGGCCGGCTTCTCGCCGAGCCGCACGCCCCGCTGCCGGGCGCTGGCCACCACCGTCTCGTAGTTGGCGATCGAAAATCGGGCCGACACGCCCGACTGCTGATCGATGTATTTGCTTTTACGGGCGGCAATCGTGATCTGCTCGACGATCTCCTTCATGAAGGGGGGCACCATCACCGGCCATTCGCCCTCCAGATCGATGCCGGCCTCCTGCTCGACCATCCGGATGCCAAGGTCACGATCCCGCGGGTAGTGGGTGTGGATGACCGCGCCGATCCGGTCCTTCAGTTGCGGGATCACCTTGCCCGAGCGGTTGTAGGTGGCGGGATTTGCCGAAAAGAGGAGCATCACGTCGATGTCGAACTTCACGGGATATCCGCGAATCTGCACGTCACGCTCCTCGAGGATGTTGAACATTCCGACCTGCACGAGCTCGTCGAGCTCCGGCAGTTCGTTCATCGCGAAGATGCCGCGATGCATCCGCGGAATCAGCCCGAGGTGGAGCGCCTCTTCACTCGCCATGCTGGTGCCACCGGCGAGTTTGGCCGGGTCGATCTCACCGATGATGTCGGCAAACTTCGTGCCCGGGGCGAGCCGCTCGGCATACCGCTCGGCCCGCGGCCACCAGGCGATCGGAACGTCAGACGGATCATGCATGGCCACGAGTCGTTTGCCGGCCTGCGTGATCGGCCGGAAGGGGTCGTCGTGAAGCGGAATCGCCGGGTCGTCGAGGTAGGGGAGGTGCTCGTCAAGAAACCGCACGAGGAGCCGCATGACCCGGCTCTTGGCCTGGCCCTTTTCGCCGAGAAACAAGAGGTCGTGGCCGGCGAGCAGGGCCACGCTGATCTCGGGGATCACGGTGTCGTCGTAGCCGACGATGCCGGGAAAGAGCTCTTCGCCGTCATGCAGCATCCGGAGGAAGTTGCCGCGAACTTCGTCTTTCACGGTGCGGCTCTGCCAGCCGCTGACTTGGAGTTCAGCGAGCGTTTTGGGGAGGCGGTCGTGTGCCATGGTTTTTGCTCGGGGGTCGGGGTTGCCCGTGTCATCTCGCCGGACGTTCGTTCCGGCCATCCTGGCCTCCACTCACTCCCTGCCAGCTTCGCTAACGTTAGCGCCGCCGCTTCCGGCATCCTGCCTGCGCTCGCTGCCAAGGCCGGCTCGATGGCACGGGCAACCCCTTACGGTTTTTTAGGCTAACTATGAGTCAGTCTAGGCGCTGACAGCTTCGGGGCGAAAACGTGAGGTCGGAATGGCGAGCTTCGCGGAGAAATACACAGACCACCCACAGGATTAGCTGTAGTGACGATCGACCAAAACAGGAAAGGTAGGCTCGGGGGTCGGCGAACGCTCGAGGAGCATTGGGCGTATCCTCGCCCCGCGACAATCTGCAAGACCGCGAAGCGGCGACTTTTGCCGCCCCCGAGCCGGCGATACACGCAGGCAGGATGCATTTCAGGAGGCCTGGGGCGATGTGGGG
>CAYZFV010000388.1:0-2827 GCA_964477765.1 uncultured Candidatus Kuenenia sp. | reverse complement strand
TGTCGGCCCCGGCGAAGAACGACCCCTCGCGGGCCGAGGCGATGATCAGGCCGGTCGGCTCGGGGCCCGCGTCGAGATCGTCGAGTGCGGCGGCCAGATCGGCGAGAACCTCGGCGGTGAGCACATTATGGGCGCGGTCAGGCACGAAAAACCGCATCATGGTCAGACCGGTGTCGAACTGCTCCACCGAGAGCGTGCGGCGTTTCCGGCCGATGGCGGGCATACACGTGATTCCGTGACGGGCGGGCCGCGACCAATTCCCTTGCCGGGCCGATAAAAACAGGTAGTGTATCCGGCTTCCCGAAAGGAGTCGCACGTGTCCATGAAGAGTCGCGCAGGTCTGGCGGGCGCCTGGTTTGTCTTGGTTGCGATCGCCGTTGTCGGCCGATTGTGGCAGCCCACGTGGCAGGGTGAGCCGCTCTGGAATGTCACCCCGATGGCGGGTGTCGCCCTGGCTGCGGGCGCGGTGCTGCCCAACGCTGCAGTCGCGGCGACGGTGCCGCTGGCGGCACTCGCGATCAGCAATCTCGCTCTCCCGGGCTACGGGAGCACCGCGATGGCGGTGATCGTGTTCGCGGCGACGGCCTGGCCGGTGCTGCTCGGCCGCTTCGTCCGCGGCGGAAAATGGCCGGCGATCCTCGGCGGGGCCTTGGCGAGTTCGCTCGTCTTTTTCGTGACCACCAACTTCGCCTGCTGGGCGCTCTCCACGATGTATCCGCACACGGCGGCAGGCCTGGCGGAGTGTTTCGTGGCGGCCCTGCCTTTCTATCGGTGGATGCCGGTGGGTGATCTGGCGTGGACGGCGGCGATCTTCGGCGGCATGACAGCGGCGGAGATCGTGCAGCCGACCGTGGCCGACGTGGCTGCCGAGACAAGCCCCCGCACTTGACTGGCGTCAAAACCACCTGACAATCCATGAGGCAGTCACCCGCGGGAATGGCGGAATTGGCAGACGCGCTAGGTTGAGGGCCTAGTGGTAGTAATACCGTGCAGGTTCAAGTCCTGTTTCCCGCAGTTTCTTTGTAAAGGCGACCATGTCAGACGCCCCCGTGCCCGAGGCCTCCGCGGCCGAAGTTCCGCAGCCCGAAGCCCCCGTAGAGCAGGCCCCGCCGCGACGGATTCCGATCGGCACGCAGCGGGCGGGCGTGAAGCCGCCGTCGCTCGCGCCCAAGATTGAATATGTCACGGCGGCGCCGGCGGACGCCACTCCGTCCGAGCAGCCTGCGTCGGTTTCGGCTCCTGCCGAGAGCAACCCGCCCGCG
Source organism: uncultured Candidatus Kuenenia sp. (assembly GCA_964477765.1). Classification (GTDB taxonomy): domain Bacteria; phylum Planctomycetota; class Planctomycetia; order Pirellulales; family UBA1268; genus CACORA01. The sequence continues at coordinate 1,565 of CAYZFV010000388.1, read as the reverse complement.
GCACAGCCGGGCGACGAATCGCCCCGCGGGCCCCGCGGCGGCGGTCGAGGACGGCGGGATCGACGCGGCGGCGGCGAAAAGAAGTCGCCCTTCGCCGATGTGATTCCATCTTCGAAGCGGGTCGCCGTGCCCAACCTCCGGGCCGATCTCGACGAAGACCTCGAGGCCGACTTCGTTGCGGCGCTCGACGGCATCGCCGTCGACGAACTGCTCGAGAAGACGGCTCCCGCCCAAGTCGACAAGCCACTCGAGCCGGGCCAGCGGGTCACCGGCACCGTGATCGCCGTCGGCCCCGACACCGCCTTCATCGATCTCGGCGGCCGCCGCCAGGGGGCGATGAAGCTGGTGGGACTGTTTGAGGAAGGTGAGGAGCTCCCCACGGTCGGCCAGACGATCGAGGTGGGTGTCGGCGGTCGTAATGAGGAAGACGGTCTCTATGAGGTGGCGCCTGCGAATCGGGCGATCGCCGTCGAAGACTGGTCGCAGCTCGACGTCGGCATGATCGTCGAAGCTCGTGTGACCGGCACAAACAAGGGCGGCCTCGAGTGCGAGGTGGGCGGACTCCGGGGTTTCATGCCGGCCGGGGCGGTGAGCCCGTGGCGTGTGGAAAATCTTGAAGAGATGGTCGGCCAGACGCTCGAAAGCCTGGTCACCGAACTGGTGCCGGCCGCGCGGCGGCTGGTGCTCTCGCGGCGGGCAGTGATCGAACGTCAGGCGGCCGACGCTCGGATCAAGATTCTCGAAACCCTCGAGGTGGGCGAGCAGCTCGACGGCATCGTGCGGAGCGTCCGCGACTTCGGCGCGTTTGTCGATATCGGCAACGGTGTCGAGGGGCTCGTGCATGTCAGCCAGCTGTCCTGGGAACGCGTGGCCAATCCGGCTGACGTGATGCAGCCGGGGCAGAAGGTTCGCGTCGTCGTGAAGAAGGTCGACCGCCAGACCGGCAAGATCGCCCTTTCGGCCCGCGACCTGATCGAGAGCCCGTGGACGAATGCGGCGGACAAGTATCACACGGGCGCGACGGTGAAGGGCACCGTCAGCCGGATCGCCGACTTTGGGGCGTTTGTGCGGCTCGAGCCGGGCGTCGAGGGGCTGGTGCATGTGTCGGAACTGGCGTCGCGCCGCGTGCGGAGCGTGGCCGATGTGGTGAAGGAAGGGCAGGCGGTGGAGTGCCGCGTGCTCTCCGTCGACCCCGACGAGCAGCGGATGTCGCTCTCGATCAAGGCGCTCGAGGCGAAGCCGGCGGAGCCGGTCGGGCAGGACGAGGCCGCGGAAGCCGACGAGCCGGCGGCCGAGGAGCCGTCGTCGGTGAAGCGGAAGCGGACGACGCCGCTCAAGGGCGGCCTCGGCAGCCCCTCCGACGGCGCCCGTTTCGGCCTCAAGTGGTGAGTGGCCCGACAGCGGGTCAGCCCGCGAGCTTGCGCACCGCGGCTGTTTACAGATACCAAAAAGCACCGGGCGCAAGCCTGGTGGCCCGCGGCAGCGCCGGCTCGTACGTCAGCCCGCGGGCTTGCGCACCGCGGCTGTTTACAGATACCAAAAAGCACCGGGCGCAAGCCTGGTGG
>CAYZFV010000387.1:0-12605 GCA_964477765.1 uncultured Candidatus Kuenenia sp. | reverse complement strand
GATCGTGGTCGAAGGGGTCGACCGCGTTCCACACGACCATTTTCCGGCAGCCGATCTGCCTTCGCTCGCGTTGGCCGAACGGCTCGACCTGATCCTCGCCCACTTCGATCTTCGCGTGGCCTGGTCGCGCGGCCGGGCCGGCTCCCGTCCGCAGGGCCGCATCGTATCGCTCCCCGATGCCGCACCGGTCGGGGCGGTGAGCAAGCCATCGGCAACGCCGCCGCGGCGGCCCACCCGGCCGCCGCCGGCCGGCACCCGGCAGGTCTACACGCTCCGCCTAGCGGCGCCGCTGGAGGAGGCACTCGCCGCCATCACCCGGCAGCTTGGCCTGCGGCTCGATCTCGATGTCGCCTCGCTGGCAGCCCGCGGCATCGTCCCGCGCGAGGTCGCCCGTGCCGACGTGCGATCGGCCTCCCGCGACGAGTTGCTGGCAGCGATGCTCAAGCCGCTCGGGCTCAGCTGGCGAATCGACGACGGCACGCTCCGCGTGTGGGCGGAGCCATCACCGCGGTGACGACACCGCCGCCGCTCCGCGGCCGCGGAGCGCAGCGAGGTTGCGTCGCGCCGGCTCGTAGCCCGGATCGAGTCGCAAGGCCGTCTCGTACGACCGCACCGCATCGGCAAGCCTCCGCTGCCGCGTCGCCGCCACACCACGGTGAAACCAGGCCCGCACGTCACGCGGATCACGCCGGATGGCGTGGTCGAAATCCCGCTCCGCCTTCTCGGCTTCGCCCGCATGCAGATAGGCGAGGCCGCGGTTGAGGTAGGCGAGCAGATAGGTGCGGTCGCGCCGAATCGCTTCGGAGTAGGCGCTCACGGCCTCGAGCGGCCGGCCCCGCGCCACGGCCGTAAGCCCGTGCCACAATTCGGGACGGGGATCGTCGTAGGCGATGGCCGCAGCATCGGCAAAGTCCTCCGTGGCGATGCCAAACATTTCCAGGTGAAACCAGGCGATGCCACGACGGAGCAGCAGCTCGGGGTGATCAGGCTCGATGGCGAGCCCCCGCGAGCAGAGTTCGACCGACTGTTCGAGATCTCCCCGCCGCCGCGCCTCGAGCGCCTCCTCCAAATACCGGTCGGCAGTATCGGCAGACTCTCGCGCCGCCGCGGAGCCCGGGGGCGGCATTGCTGCTGCCTCGGGAAACGGCACCGGCAACGCGGTCGGCGCAGCGGGCGGTGTCGCGGGTGCGACCGGCAGCGGCGTCTCCGCGGGCCGCTCACCGGTCTGGCGACGCAGCGGATGAAGCTCCTGTGCGAACGGGTCGGCGGCAGCCGGCTGGGCATGCACGCGGCCCGGCCACGACGATATCGCTCCGCTGATGGCCGAGGCCACCAGCAACAGAATTGCCGCAAGGCTGGCCGTGCCGATTGAAGGCGGGGCGTGATGCCGCTGCCGCCGGAAAAGGAGGTGTCGCATGCCGTCTCGTCAGGAGCGGCAGATTTTACGCCACCGGGGCGGCCAAAAGGCCACCGAGACGTTCCTGGATGCCTTTCCGTATCTGTCCGGCGAACATCGAGGCCATCCCGGGCAGCTGGACTTTTACCAGCACCTCGGTGTCGAACACCTCGATCTGCCCGTTGAATCGCATTCCCATCACGCTCAGGCCCACCGTCATCCGGTCGGGATCGACCCACTCCGCCTCGATCGGCCCGACCTGCGACTCATACTCCGACCGTGCCCGGGCGAGCCCGGCATCGATGCGGCGATGGAGCTCCTCACGGCTGAGCGAATGGGGGACGCGAAGTTCAAGCGGTGCCATGAGGGGTGGTCTCCAAAAGGTCGACCGCGGCAGCGGCGCGACGCACGAGCGCCACATCGACCGGGCCAAGACGTCCATTTGAGCAAACGGCGGAGCGTAATGCGACCACGTCAGGCTGGAGCCGGCCGAGCCGCGGAATCGCCTCCAGCCGTAGCCGGCCCGCAACCGCGACCGCCATCCGGCCTCTTCGGGCCGCAGCCACCCACGCCTCGAGATCAGCCTCCGCACAGGCGTCGAGAAGATCTGGCCCGGTCTTGTCGGCGGTGTCTATTAAAAGCACGCCACTGGCGTCGTGTGCTTGTTCGATGATCTCGAGCGGACGCGGTGCGGCCACTCGCTTCCAGTCGGCATAGGCGACCGCGATCGGCGTCGTTGCCACCGGCAGCTCGTTCATCACGTCACGCAAGGCTTGCCGCCAGGGAACTCCCGCCAGGCCCGCCAGCCCCACCTTCACTGCGGCAGGTCCACCGCTCGGACCGAGCCCGGCTTCATCCCCGATCGCAGCCAGCCAACGCCGGATGGTGCCGGGACTGGCGATCTCATCGCGGAGTTCCCCCGCGGCCACGGTCCACGGCACCTGCCCCTTGACCGTCGAAGCCACTCCCGCCACGGCCGCCGGAGTCGCGGCGCCGAGCGATCCGGCCGTCGGATCCTTCACGTCGATGATGGCCGCTCCTCCCGCCAGCGCCGCCGCCGCCTCCTCCGCATGTCGTACGCTCACCAGCAGGCCGCGCCAGATCATCCGCCCGCCCCCGCCGTCGCGGCCCGCTTCGCGGTCACCAGACGGCTGCTCAGGCTCTTCACGAGTTCCGGCGACAGCGGTTCGCACCAGCGGCCGTCGAGCACGATGGAGGAATCACTCCACGTGGCCCACGGCGTGAAGGTGCCGCCGGAACGATACTCGATCGCCCGTTCAGCAAGCCGGATCACGAGCGTGCCGACCCGAAACGCTGCCTGCTCACCACGGGTCGGCAGGCCATCGGCGTCGAGCGGATTCGAGCCGGGGAAAAAGCACTCGATCACCTCGAGCGGCACCTCCTGCCGCACCAGCGGCGACACTTGCACGAGCAGCGAGTCGCCCTGTCGTACGAGCCGCGGCCGCAACGACGCCCACGCCAAAAGCATCAGTCCCGAGGCCGCTGCGGCAGTCACCGCGGCGACTCCCCACCAGGCCAGCGATTCTCCGCCGCCCTGCATCGCCATCAGCACGGCGCCGAGGGCCCCGCCATCGAGCAACATCGCGACGATTCCGAGAACGCCCGCGACACGCATATTCCCCCGCAGCCACACCTCGTGGGGCTCGCTGAAAGTCGTTGTGGAGTCGCTGTCATTCATCCTTTCGCAATTCCGGGGAACTGCCTACCATTGTCGCGGAATCGTCGCCTGCCGAAAGTTTGGTCTGTCATGAACGACTCACACCACGCGACTGTCTCTTCAAACCCCACGCCGGCCCTGCTCGGCTTCGGGATCGCTCTGGTGGTCTATGCGGCGGCGGCCGTCGCCGGCTGGCCACAGTATGGTCGTGATTTGCTGGTCGCCGCACAAGCCGCCCATCATGCGCATGACCATGCGCATGACGAGGCCCACGCCGACGTGGGCGATCGTGACATGGATCACCACGAGAGCCATGCCGCGGGGGCCCCGCCGCCGCCCTGGGCGGTGATCCCGTTTGTCGTGCTGCTCGGGGCCATCGCGATTCTTCCCCTCACGCCCCGACTCGCCCACTGGTGGGAGCACAACTCGAGTAAATTGACGGTGGCCGGCACGCTGGGGCTGATCACACTCGGCTACTACCTGCTCCTCCACCGGGAGGCGGTGGAACTCCACTTCCCGGCCCACTCGGTCGTGGCTCCGGCGGCGAGCGGCCCCTCGTGGGGCGTGGCCGGCACCGTTCTGGCCAATGCCCTGCTGGCCGAATACGTGCCCTTCATCATGCTGCTCCTGGCCCTCTATGTGATCACCGGTGGCGTGCGGATCGAGGGCGACCTGGAAGCCACCCCGACCGTCAACGCCGCATTTCTCGGCATCGGTGCGGCAGCGGCCAGCTTCATCGGCACCACCGGCGCGGCGATGCTGCTGATCCGGCCACTGCTCGAGACCAATCAGCAGCGAAAGGGCGTGGTTCACACGCTGGTCTTCTTCATCTTCATGGTCTGCAACTGCGGCGGCTGCCTGCTTCCCATCGGTGACCCGCCGCTCTTTCTCGGCTACCTGCAGGGGGTCGACTTCCTCTGGACGATGTCGCTCTGGAAGGAATGGCTGGTGGTCAATGGTCTGTTGCTGGTGATCTACTGGTTGTGGGATACCTATTTTTCGTATCCCCGGGAACGGATGAGCGACATTGCCCGCGACGTGCGTCGGGCCGGGTCGCTGCGGATCAGCGGCCTGGCCCTCAATGCGCCGCTGATGCTCGGCGTGATCGCCGCAGTCGGTCTGCTCGATCCTTCGAAGGCCGTGCCCGGCACCGACTGGCACCCGTGGATCTTTCTGCGGGAGGCGGTGCTCCTCGCGCTGGTGACCGCGTCGCTGGCCCTCGGCTCCCGCGAGATTCGCCAGAAAAACGGCTTCACCTACTTTGCGATCCTCGAGGTGGCGGCGCTCTTCGTGGGGATCTTCGTCTGCATGCAGCCGGCGCTCGCGCTGCTCAACGAGCATGGCGCGAGCCTGGGGATCCGGTCGCCGCAGGCCTTCTTCTGGGCCACGGGATCGCTCTCGGCCGTGCTCGACAATGCCCCCACCTACCTCGTCTTCTTCAAGACCGCCCAGTCGCTGCCGGCCGACGGCACGCTCATGGCGGGGGGGGAGGGCGGCCGGCTCGCCGGCATCAGCCTCGGGGGGGACTTCCTCGGGGCGAGGACCTCCATCGGCAACGGACCAAACTTTATGGTCAAGGCGATTGCCGAGCAGGCGGGCGTGCGGATGCCGAGTTTCTTCGGCTACTTGTTCTATAGTGTGGGAGTGTTGCTTCCTGTGTTCGCCCTCACGGCGTTTTTGTTCCTCTGACTCCCGTACCGGCTCGCTCCATCCGATCCCGCGTGACCAAGCCCTCTTCATCCGCCGACTCGTTCGATCATGTCACGACCGCCTTCCAGTTGGGACGGCTCGTCGATCGGCTGGCCCAGCAGTCCTTCCTCGGCTTCGACACGGAGTTTGTGTCGGAGCATACCTACCGCAGCCAGCTCTGCCTGATTCAGGTGGCGGCCCCGGGCGTGCTGGCGGTGATCGACACGCTGGCCGTTGCCGAGCTCGACCCCTTCTGGCGACTGCTCACCGACCCGGCCCGCACCACGATCGTGCATGCCGGCCGTGAGGAGATGGGATTCATCCTGCATGCGATCGGGGAGCGGCCCGCCAACCTGTTCGATGTGCAGCTGGCGGCGGGGCTCGTGGATCACGACTATCCGGCCGGCTACGCCGCCCTCGTCCGTCGGCTCCTCAACGTGCCGACCAACAAGGGTGAAACCCGCACCGACTGGCGGCGACGCCCCCTCTCGGATTCCCAACTCGACTACGCGCTCGACGATGTCCGACACCTCGAGCCGATGTGGCGGAAGCTGCAGGCCAGGCTGGAGACGACCGGTCGCGCGGCCTGGATGGCGGCCGAGATGGCAGCCTGGCAAGACGACGTGGCCGAGTCGTTCATCCGCAAGCGGTGGCGGCGCGTGTCCGGCCTGAGCGGGCTCTCGCGACGGGAGCTGGCGGTGGCGCGGGAGGTCTGGCACTGGCGCGACACGGTGGCGGAGCAGCGCGACATGCCGCCCAAGCGGGTGCTTCGCGACGATCTGCTCGTCGAGCTCTGCAAGCGGAAGAGCGCCGACCCGCGGCAGATCTCGGCGATTCGCGGGATGCAACGCTCAGACCTGCGGCATATCCTGCCCGGGCTGGCGGACGCGATCGACCGCGGTCTGTCGCTTCCCGACGACGAGTGTCCGGGTGGCGAGCAGCATCGGGCGCCGCCGTCGCATGTCGCCGTGCTCGGGCAGTTCATGGCGACGGCGGTGGCCGGCATGTGCCGGCAGATGAAGATCGCCCCGTCGCTGGTGGGCACGGCCTCCGACATGCGGGATCTTCTCGCCTGGAAGCTGGGCTATCGCGACGAAGACGCACCGCCGCCGTCGCTGGCGACGGGCTGGCGTCGGGAGGTCGTGGGGGACCTGATCGACGACCTGCTGTCGGGCAAGGCCGCCTTGCGGGTCGGCAATCTCGACTCGTCCGACCCGCTGGTCATCGACCGCGGGTAGAGAAAGCGGAGGGCATGGGATTCGAACCCACAACCCCTTTCGGGGCATCTGATTTCGAGTCAGACCGCTGGCCAATTCGCTTACCCTCCGAATCAAGCCATAAAAATATGGTAGAGGTCTGCCCGCCCCGGCTCAAGATCGGCGGGCTCCCGGCCGTTTGAATCGGCCCGGCGCCGCAATCACAATCCTGTCGCCCGAGCTTCGTTGAGCCCGGGGACGATTGGCGGCGCCCCATGACTGACCCCTCCTCGCTCCTGCCCTACCGCCTCCCATCCCGGGGCCTGCCGCTCACGGCCTTCGAGGAGCACATGCTGCTCGATGACCGGCCGTCGCATCCGATGGCCATCATCACGCGATTCGACTTCACCGACACCCCACCACCGGACAATCTCGAAGAGGCTTTTCAAGCCACGCTTGCGGCGGAGCCACTCCTGACCGCCCAGGTCGCAGCCCGTCGCGGCGGACGACCACGCTGGATCGAAGCCCGCCGGCCACGCCTTCAGCGTTCACGAACACCACACATCGCCGGCGACATGGATGAGTGGACCGGCTCCCGTCCTCGTCTTGATCCCGCCACCGGATCCGTTCTCCACGCTGAAGTGATCGAGCACGACGCCGGCTGGTCGATCCTTCTCGCTGTGCATCACGCGGCATGCGACGGCCTCGGAATCGTCGGTTTTCTGGAACGGTGGCTGCTCGCCGTCGAAGCCAAACGCAGCCGCTGGCGGCGACAGCCCGCCGCGACCATGGCTGCCTTGACCAGCCGCGGCCGGATCGCCGCCTCATGGCCTGAATTCATCCGCCTGCTGCCGAAACTCGCCAAGGGATTGGAGGGCGTCGGCGAATTCATGCGGCATGATGTCATCGAACTGTCCGACGCAGCCGCTGACCGCTTGCCAGACTCCGCCTCCGCATCGCCACCTCCCTGGCAGCCGTTCGTTCTTTCAGTGACGGTGAACGAAGAGGTGGTCGCCGGTCTCGAGACCACCGCCAAAGCACACTCGGTGAGCGTCAACGATCTTCTCGCGACGGCCTTGCTTGCGACAATCGGCGCGGACGTTTCGCAGACAGAAACCGACTGGATACGAGTCGGCATTCCGGTAAGCCTGCGAACAAAAAATGATCATGTCCTGCCGGCCGCCAACAGGGTGGGCATGGTGTTTCTCGACCGCCAGCCGGATGACCGCCACGATCGCATTCGGCTCGCGGCCACCGTTCGCGACCAGATGGAGATCATCCGCAGCCACTCCCTGGGGCACATCTTCCCGATGTCGCTCGAGGTCGGTCGGCTGTTACCCGGCGGGCTCGCCCGCACCGCCACACGCCCGCAGCCGCAATGCACGGCTGTTCTTTCCAACGTGGGTCGGTGTTTCCGCCACTCGCCGCTGGCCGATGCCGACGGCGCGATCCGGGTGGGGGGGGGCCGGATGACAGGCTGGTGGGGCGTGCCGCCGATCCGCCCGGGAACGGCCCTCGCCGTAGGCACCCACGAAACAAGCGGTCGGCGAACGATCGCCTTCCACGTCGATCGCCAACGGTTTGCTCCCGAGGCGGCGCAAACCCTTCTGCACGCGATGGCATCCGAAGTCACGACCCTCGCGGCGATGGCTGCATCGGCACCGAAACCGGTGGAGGTCTCCTGATGCCTGTTTTCGGTGAAGGCCTGACGACGCTCGTTGCCGCAGTGTTTGTCCTCCTCGTGCTGCCGCAGTTCGCCCTCACGCTGTGGTTCGTGAAAATCGTGCGGCAACGCACTCGGGAGTTTCTGGGGCGCAATGACTCGCGGCACGCGTCGGCCAGAATCCCGGCTGAGGTGATCCTTTGCCTCCGTGGCTGCGATGCGACTCTGAAAGATGTCTTTGCGGCACTCGCCCACCAGTCGCATCGGGCCTGGCGACTACGGGTTGTCGTCGACTCCGTTGAAGACCCGGCCTGGCAGGTTGCCCGCGCCGCGGTGGCTCGGCTGGAGGCTCACGGGGCGTCGTGGCGGGAGCATACGATTGAACCGCTCGCCAGTCGCCCGGACAGGGGGTCGCTGAAGTGCGCCTCCCTGCGGCAGGCGCTCCGGTCTTTGAACTCGGAGACACGGGTCGTGGCTCTCATCGATGCCGATTCGGTCGTTCACCCTGACTGGCTGCTGACGATGGTCGACGAGTGCCTGCAGCCGGGCGTCGGCGCCGTCTCCGGAAATCGCTGGTACGACCCCGACCAAGACACGCCGGCGGCGGTCGGGCGGGCGATCTGGAATGCCGGTGCCATCGTCCAGATGACAACGTTTGGGATCCCCTGGGGTGGCTCGCTTGCCGTACGCCGCGAGGCACTCGATGAATGCCGTTGGGCCGACGTGATCGAGACCACTCTTTGCGAAGACACCGCTCTGGCTGCGCCGCTGGCGGAGGCCGGCTGGACCTACCGCTTCGTGCCGGCACTCATCGCCATCGACCGCGACGCCGACATCAGCTTCGGGCCGCTCACACGCTGGATCACCCGGCAACTGCTCACGGCCCGGCTGCACCATCCCGCCTGGCCACTGGTAGCCACCCACGGCATCGCGACATCGCTTGCGCTGGCCGCAGCCGTCGCCGGCTGCCTCTCCGCGTACTTCTCCGGACAGACTACGATCGCCCTGCTTCTAGGAGGTTTCCTCGTGGTCTACGAAATTGCCAACCTGATCCTCCTCATCGTGATTGCCGAGGCGGCACGATCGGCGGTCCCCGGTCGCTCCGGCCCCGTTCGCCCCCTCACCCCCGATCGATGCCTACGCTGGTTTTTCTTGGTTCCTGTGACGCAATGGGTGTACGCCCAGGCGATCGCCCGCAGTATCACCGCCCGTTGGATCGAGTGGCGCGGCGTCGTATACGTCATTCAGCAAAGTCAGGCAGGTGCCGAGGTGAGCATCGTTCAAACACCGCTCCTCAAGCCATCGCCCACCCCGGCCCATTAAAGGGAGATCACTGCGGGCCTTCCCCTCTCCCCGACGAAACACTCGTTCGCCCTTTTCACCCAAGCCTTGGGCTTCTCGTCGTTGTTGATTCCATACGCGACCCAGCGCACGAAATAGCCGTGACAACAATCACAACCGACGATCGTAGTCGTGCCCGCGTTATTCTGCTTGCACAACGACGGCCAGACCGTGGTCTCGTCTGCAGCAGTCTTCTCCAAGCACTTGAGGAACTCGACCCCGATACGGAGATCATCGCCTTTGCGGCCGCCGACACGATCCTGCCACGGCAGTGGGTCTCAGAACTTGTCACGACACTCGATCAACCCGGCACCGCAGCGACACTTGGGAACCGCTGGTACCACCTCGATAGCAACAGCCCGGGTGACGTGATCCAGTTTCTTTGGAATGCGGGTGCTGTCGTGCCGATGTGGCTGTTCTCGATTCCGTGGGCCGGCGCATTAGCACTGCGGCGGCAGGATATTACGTCGACTGGCCTGCCGCGGGTTTGGCAGAGGACCATCGTTGAAGATACGCCCGTGGTCGCAGCCCTGTGGAAGGCAGGCACGCGGTTGACATTCTCGCCACAGTTATTTGTTGGAATTGATGCATCTATTGACCTTCCCACTTGCATCCGGTTCATCTGCCGCCAAATGCTCTGGACACGGCTATACCATCCCGATTGGCCCCGCATCAGCCTCAGCGTCGTCGCCGGAGCAACCGCCGCCTGGCTGCCGATCCTCGCCTTCCCGGTCGCGGTTTCTCGAGCTGCATGGCCAGCTGCCGGCATTTTTTTGGCCGCGGGCATCGGCTACCTCGCCGGCCTGCTTCTCCTGATGGCCAGGCTTCACTCGCTTGTTGGTGGAGTCCTCCGCGCCAGAGGAGAGCCTCATTCTGAGTTCGGGGCAACCAGGCTCTCGGTTCTTCTCGCCGCCATTCCCATGGCGCAGCTCATTTCGCTTTACAGCGTCGTCAACGCCGTCTTCGCCACGCACGTCTGGTGGAGCGGGATCCGCTATCACCTCAAAAAAGACGGCGCCGTCATCATGGAAGACCCCTCGGCCACAAGACATGCGCGAAGACCCGCGACAGGCTGCTACCAACAGACTGATTGAAAATGCAGGCTGCTAAGGATGTGAGCCGGCCGATTTTCGGCTTGTGTGGTCAGCACATCCCTCCATGTCGTGTCGGGCCAACACCGCAAGCAACTCACCATCGCATCCCAAAGAAACATCAGGGGAACCACGGGCACGAGCCAACACGTCACTACTCTCCGTGCTCTTCCCGGGCGATGAATCAAGACAATGGGGAGCAAGAAACAGGGCACGATAGCCGTAGGTGTCAGACACATCGATACAAGCGATCGTTTGATCGGCTCGAAAACCGCCACTCGATCGGCTGATTCAGTGCGTACCCGAATCGCTTCACGCCGACTCTCAAACGGAATGTGATGGAATGATGATGCCACCACAAGCAATGTTCCGCTCGGCCAGGCATTCACTCGAATCAAGTCGACAGGGTCGTATCGCGGCTGAACCTTCCCTGGAAACCGAGCCGCGATGTCCGCATAGGCGGCGGGTTGCGGCAGGAGATCGCACGGCGTCAATGTGATACCGTCGCTCCCATCGAGTGCCGCCAGCGCCCGAGTCACCGGGGCGTGGCCGGCCCCCATTTCGACGATGGTGGTGAGTTCGTTGGCTTTGGCGATTGCCAGCGGCTGGCTGGCCACTTCTCGGTCGAATCCGTCGAAACCTCGTGTTACAGACTTCCATGAGTTCAAAAAGAGTCTGCCGAAACCACCAACTCACCCACGGTGAATCGTTGAACTCGAAAAGAAACAGGGACGAAGTCACGAGCGGCATCCACCAGGCAGCAGGTCGCAGCAGCCATCGGCCCACCTGGGCCAGGCGAGGAGTTCGTTATGACGCCGCCAACGAGCAGGCGACCTGTTCCGGGGCCGGTGACGAATTCAGGACACCAGTCGCCCGCCTGCTCCGTTCAAGTTCAGCGGCCGACACCCGAAACACCTGGGCATCCTCATGGAGGCCACGCTCCAGACGGATGTCGGTCGAAGATGTCCGGCGAACGGTCCACGCCCCACCGCCCGGGCCGACCACATTGACACCAATGACACTCGGCGGGCTCGCCGCCGCCCCACCGGCGACTGCACGGGCCAAGGAAACCAGTTCCTCGGCACCCAGCGACTCCAGCAGGTCGCCGACCCATGCGTCCACCGCCGGCTTCGGCCGCCGGCGCTTCCCCCAGCGATCGGCATCGCCGAAGGCCAAAAACCGATGGATCATCGGCTCGTCGATGATCGGGCAGGGCAGGTCGGGCAGCAGTTCCTGAATAGCTTGCGTCTCGAAAACAGGATCGGTCTGCTCATAGGCCTCGTAGAGCCCCTTCCCACCATAGGCGAAGCTCTCGACGTCGTTGAGATCATCAGGCTTTCGTGGACCACAAAATTCAAGTCCGCCTGAATTGAGGTAGGAACTCGTGGCGTCGATGATTTGTCGGACGGTAATCGGTGTCTGCGGAGCAAGGTGGATGGTACGGCCCCGTGCGGCAGCCATGCCGAGAAGCCGTGCAATCGCGTCTGCGACCCAGTCGACCGGGATCATATTCCGCTGTTCGTCTCCGGTCATCGCCAGCCGGAGGGAGACCTTCCGAAAGCCGGTCTCATCTGCCGGCAGGCTGCGGACGATCACCGTCATCAGTTGCAGCATGGCCATCATGCCGTGGTAGGTGGCCGTCGCCCCTGTTTGCGAGTGCCCCACGATCACCGCCGGCCGGTAGAAAGTCGGGCGATCCAGAAAACTGGCGGCCCGTACGAGCCCCTCGGCCTCGTGCTTGCTGGCCTCGTAGTCGTTCCGAAATCCGTGGGCTCCATCCGAAGCCGCTTCGGTGATTGGCCCGGGCGTGAAACCACAGACATACGCGGTGGAAACGTGGTGAAATTCTCTTACGCCCGCCTGCTCGACAAGATCAAGCAGATTGCGGGTGCCCGTGAGATTCGTTCGCCACGGCTCTCCGTCGCGGTCCGCGCCGACAAATTCGAGAGACGCTGCGTTGTGCAACACCGCCCCACAACTCCGCCGCATCCACCCGATGTCTGCGGCGGTCAATCCACATGCCGCAGCCGTCAGGTCGCCTTCGATCACGACGGGACGCGGCACAAGGCGGCCCAACTGCTCTTCCTCTCCCGCCAGGATCGCCTCGATCCGCTCCCGGCCGGTCGACTTGGCCGTCGGCCTCACGAGCACAGCCACCCGCTGCCCCCGATCCAGCAGTCTCGCGAGCACCTGGCCACCGAGCAGTCCAGATGCCCCCGTCATGAAGAGGTGCCGCATGAATTCTCCTTAAAGTCCTGCCATTGCCACCGCCGATCCGGGCCGGTCCCGTTGTCGCAGCAGCTCCATCAAACAGCCTTCTCGCAACGCGCGAAAATAGCGAGAATGGGCTAAATGCGAAGGGAATGGGAGGCTATTGGACGGCCGAAACGATGTCAAGAATCAGGCTCCCCAAAGAAGGTGACGAGCGCAGGTTCGGCGATCCGCCTGCACGGTTCCTGCCGAAAACTCCGGCAATGCCGCGAATCGCCGCGCATGCCGGTGAAAGCGGCACCGCCACGGGGCGTTCAGCCCCCGCCCCGCCCCGCCCGAT
>CAYZFV010000386.1:0-5760 GCA_964477765.1 uncultured Candidatus Kuenenia sp. | reverse complement strand
TCGACGGGCAAAACATCGGGCTTGGTGCGTCGGGCAAGTTCGTCAAAGAGTGGACGACTCAGAACGATTTTGCGGGAATCCTTTTCGGTCGGGGCAATCCAGTTCTCGATCGAGTCGACCAGTCCCGTTGATTCGATGAGTTTCTCACGTGGTGGCTCCTGCTGCTTGTCGATATGAGCCAGCGCGGCGGTAGCCCGCGAGAGGATGTTCTCAGGCTTGAGTTCGGCCGGAGCCGATTGCGAACGCATCGCACTCAGGCCTCCCCAGGCAAGCCATGCCACCACCAGCAATACCAGGGCCCCGATGATTTTCTCACAGTGATCGAGAAGCCAGGCGAACAGGGCATCTTTCGACAGGCTTGGGACGGCCATTTTCATTCGGAGTCCCCCCCTTCGCCGCCACCATCACCCACCGTCAGGAGTTTCGGATCGGGCCGCATGACGACGGCGAGCGTTCCCCGCAGTTCCACGCTCACGTCGTGGAGCCGAGCCCGGTCGCCACCTAAGCCTTCTCCACCCATGCGGTCGCTCGATCGGGGAGGGCGGATGCCCCGCGGTCTTCCCGAGCCGCGGCCCCCGAAATCCCCCCCCGAGGTCTGGTCGGCGTTGATCCGCACCTGTCGCGCGTCAATCGGCACGGGGGCGGATGCGAGCTCCACGAGCAACGCATCGAGCGCCCGCTGGTCGATCGTGGCCCGCAGGACGAACGGCATGAGCCGCAGAATTTTCGACGTGGGAGCCGACGCGAGGTCACTTGCCGTCAACGGCTTTCCATCAAGATCGACATACACCCAGTTTTGGAGCGCGTCGTCCGGCGAGCCAGCGGTGGCAGATTCCCCGGATTCGTCGCCCCCCGGCATCATCCCCATCGGCCCGCCGCCTCCTGCGCCGCCGCCGAATCGCGGGTGGGCCGGGCGGCCCGCGGCTCCTCCTTCAGCCCCCACCTCCATCATGTCGCCGGAAAACGCCATCTCCTCACCAAGTCCATTGCTGCCGGCTGGCTGGATGCTGAGAATCCGCTGACCCGCCCTTCCGCCCGGATCATCCTCGGCTGCTGGATAGCCCACTTTGAGTTCTTCCACGAGCGGGATCGCGATGTTGGCAGGCGTGATCACGGCGTTGGGGTCGGCCGCCACGGGCCTGCTGTTGACGTTGCGTATCACGTCGCACAACACACCATACATCCACAACTCTTCCTGAGCCATGACAACCTGGGTCGTCGACGGTGGCTCCTCCCAGTCAAACGAGGTGAAGAGTTGTTGCTGATCCTCACCGCTCCACTGAAGGAGCGAAGGAGGCTCTTCCAGTTCGCCGCGATCGACGCTCTGCCGGGGTTGAGCCCGCACGCCTTCGTCCGAGGCTGCTTCGGCCATGAGTTCGTCGGCTCCCATGCGTCCAGGCAACAGACGCACGACGGGGCGAATTCCATTCTGGTATCGCTCGAGAAGCGATCGCCTCAGGGAGCCATCCGGTGGGAGCGATGCAGCCGCTTTCACAAAGTCATTGCCCAATGATTCCGGCCACTGTCGAAGTGGCTCTTGGGCCTTCCACAACTGTTCCCAGACCTGGCGTGTTTCGTCGTCGATGTTCTGCACCCGTGTGCCGATCCGCTCGGACCACTTTTCGTTTGGGTGAGGCTCGTTGCGAAAAATCGTCTCGACCGACGACAGGGAACCCTCGATCTTGTTCCGTTGCGTCCTGATCTTCTCGGAGATGCCCGCCTGCGCGGTGAAAAGCAGGGGCAGCAACACCAGCGGCGCCAGCGCCGCCAGCATCCAGAAGTGAAACTTCTGCAGAATCGTCACCGCGGGGCGGATGGCATCGGGAATCTGTACCATGGGTCTGCCGGATCAGTTGTCCGTCTCCTCCGCCTGCGAGCGATCGGGGATCACGGGCTCCGGCCCTCCCGGGGTGCGTGGCTGCCACACGAACTGCACGACGAAGTCATACCGCCGCAACGAAATCATCCCGTCATCAAGGCCGGCCTCGCCCGGGCCCTGGGGCCGACGGCCCCGCGGAAAACCTCCCCGCGGAGGCATCATGTCTCCGCCGCCGCTCCCCACAGCCTCCCCGCTGGCGACCCTGACGGTTCGCACAGGAGACGACGAGACAATCACCGGATAGCCCAGCCCCAACTCGTCGACTGTCACCGTCTCGCCGGCTCGCGGGCCACCCGAGACGACAACCTTCGGCCCCTCGCCGAGCAGGTTCTTGATCAGCGTGGACCGCAGAAACTGCGCCGCTTCCTCGGGCTTGTGGTGGGGCTCGTTGTGGAAGTGGTGGCCGGCCAGTTCGATGACCCAGCCCGGACCCTGCGGGCCGGCATCTTCGGAGCCTCCGTCGCCGCCCTCCTCACCGTCGCCCGTATCGGCCGGCGTATCGTTTGCCGGTGGGGCTTCCGCACCGGGCTTCTCGTCGGCGGCTTGGGGGGCGTCCGTGTCGGCGGTCGCGTCGGCAATTTCTGCGGCCAGTGGATCGGCCAAACCCTCGGCCGGATGGGTCTGTTTCCACTGGGTCTTCACACTGCCAAACCAGGTGGTCAGATCGGCGAAATACTGACAGTCCATCTTTTCGATGGAGAGTTCCCGGCGGTCGGCGACTGGCTTCGGATCGTCGCCGGGCGGATCACGGGGCAGCAGCGACTCGATGGCCCGCATCATGTCGAGCGCCTGAAACCGCCGGCTCTGCACCGCGAGCAGGTATTCCTGCCTGGCCACAGCCTCTTTTTGCTGAGCCTCGATCGTTTCGAGTGATCCCGCCGCGCTCTGCGAGCGGCTCTTGGCCCGATCGGCCTCGCTGAAGGCCTTGGCGTAGAGCTTTTCATCAAACGTCGACAACGCGACAAGCCCGCCCACGAAAGAGATGACGCCGGCGACCAGGAGGCTCAGCAGGGCGGCGACCGCCCATGGTCGCTTGGCCTCGATTTTTCGCTCGATGACGATCCGTTGTGGCAAGAGGTTGGTGCGAATCCCGGCCTGGCCGGCGGCCTGTACGGCCAGGCCGTAGGTGGTGCCGAAGGCGAGCCGATTGTCGCGAAACACCGGCTTCTGCAGCGCCTGCTCGCAATCGAGGTGTTGAAACAACTCGAGCCGCTTGGTCGGCAGTTGCAACTGCTTGCCCACGAAGTCGCTCAGACCCCGCAGGCCGGCGGCATTGCCGAGCATGAAGACCTTGCCTATTTCGGCCGTGCGGTCGGTGCTCGTGAAGTAGCTGAGCGACCGCTGCAACTCCACGGCGAATTCGTCGAAGACGGGCCGCATCGCGGTGTAGACCGCCTTCGGGTCTTCGGCCCGTACGGCGTTGCACTTCAGTTCCTCGGCGCGGGCGAAGGTGAGCTTCTGGTCCTTGACGAGTGCCTTGGTGAAGCTGTTGCCACCGATCGACATGCTGCGTTGCCAGATCCGCAGGCCGTTGGTCACCACCAGATCGGTGGAGTCGACGCCCATCGACACCAACACGATCGATGGCGGTGGACTGTCGGGGTCGATCTCCGCCGGGTCGGGGAGGAGGTCGAACATCGCCAGATTGGCCAACGCGATCGGGGCCAGCTGGAGGATGTCGACATACACGCCGGCGTCGACGAGCGGGGCGAGCGACTTTTCCACCTGGTCGCTCTTCATGGCGAAGAGCGCCACCTCCGCGTCGATCACGAAGCCGCTCTCCTCGATTCCGCCCGCGAGCCGCTGCCAGCTCCACACCACCTGCTCGAGCGGAAACGGAATCTGCTGCCGCGCCTCGTACTTGACGATGTCGGGGATCTTCTTGGCTTCGATCGGCGGCAGCTTGATGAACTTCGTCAGGCCGAGCTGGCCTGGCACCGACACGGCGACCGTATCGCCGGCGAGGCGGTGGCGGCCCGTAAACTCGGCCAGCGCATTGCGGACGATTTCCGGCGCATCCGCCTCAGACTGCGAGAGGAACTGCGGATACTCGATGTAGTCAAACGAATCGACGACCAGTTTTCGCGGCTCGTCACCCGGCCGGCATCGCAGCGCCTTCAAGGCTGCCTTGCCGATGTCGATTCCCCACACGTAGGGAGAGCGGGCCATGCGATGCCTTCCAAAACCGCGGAAAAACGTTCACCATCAACACTTTACGAGGCCGTTTTGGCAGGTGTCAAACCGCGGCGGTCTGCCGCGGCAACCGGGCAGCCGCCTCGAGGTACACTCATCGCATTCTCATGGACCGCTCTCGCATCATCGTTTTTCTGCCCTGCCACTCCCTCGGTGATTTTCCGACATGGCTTGATGAGGGTGAGGCCGACGATCTCCTCACCGCCTGGACGGCCGCCTGGCATCCCCATCTGATCGCCGCCGTCGGGCGGCGGCCGGAGTGGGCCAGCGCCGACTTCACGCCCCTCGATCTCGCCGGGGCGATCGGGATCGTGCCCGGGTCGGTGGAGGAGCGGTTTGCGGCGCATGTCGACGCCTCCGCGCTCGATGCCGCCCGGTGGGTCCGTGGCGTTTGCGGACGCGACGCGATCGCGGCCGCAGCGGCGGCGGCGAGCGGGCAGCCGCCGGCAACTGCCGCCGAGCCGCTGGTGGCCGACTTCCACGCGCTCGGGTTTGCCTGGCTGCTGGCCGACCTCTTGGCCCGCCGCATGCGGTCGGAGATGGATCTCGCTTCGTCGGGCTTCGATGAGGCGGTCGTGGACGCGGCGCAGGCTGCCGTGGCCGGGAATCTCGAGGTGGCCCGTAGCCGGCTTGCCGAGTGTTTCGCGGCCCTCGAGGCGTCGCGGTCACACTATTATCCGGTCGATGTCTGGCTCCTCGATACGGTGTTGCTGGCCCCGTCGACCCTCGGGCCGCCTCTCGACGAGGAGCTTGATTCACCCGTGCCGCTGGGGATCGTGGCTACGGGAGACGTGGTCGAGACCCTGGCGGCCACCAACCCGGCGGCGCTGGCTACGATCCGCTCGCGACTGGAGCAGGGGACGCTGGCGGCCGTCGGGGGAAGGGTTGCGGCCCGCCCCGTCGATCTCTGCACCCCTCAAGAGATCGAAGCCGACCTCGATCGGGGGCGCCAGGCGTGGGAACGACATCTTGCCACTCACCCGCAGGTGTTTGGCCAGATTGCCGGCGGCATGACGCCGATCCTTCCGAAGCTGCTGAGCGACCGCGGCTATGCCGGCTGTCTGTGGACGCTCTTCGATGGCACCCCGCTGCCCGATGCGGGCGGCAGCCGGATCCTGTGGGAAGGCCGCGACGGCGGCACGATCGACGCGATCGCCCGCCCGCCACTCGATGCCCGACGTGTGCAGACATTTCTCACGCTCGCCGAGCAGATCGGCACCTGCATGGATCAGGATCACACGGTGGTCGTGCAGTTTGCCCACTATCCCGGCACCGCCTGTCGCTGGCACGACGATTTCCGAAGAATCGCCTCGTGGAGCAAGGTCTGCGGCGAGTTTGTGACGCCCGACGACCTGTTTCGCCGCACTGCCGACACCGGCCTGCCCGTCTCCTTTCCTGCCGATGCCTATCCGGTCACGCTGCCGAATGCGGCGGCCGGGATTCGCGAGCAGGTGGCCGCCGAAGTGGCGCATGCCGCCGCCGCGGCAGCAGCCATCGCCGCGCCGCGGCCACCTGACCAACCGCCTGCGGCGGTCGCGGCAGCGAAGGCCCCCGATTCTTCACGGCAGGGATGGTTCGCCACCTTCGGCGTCGGCTGGCTCGGCGGGCGATCGGCAGCCACACCCCTCGTGCTCGACAACGGCCGTATCCGCGTGAAGGTGCAGGCCGACTCAGGCGGCCTCGTTTCC
>CAYZFV010000385.1:0-4028 GCA_964477765.1 uncultured Candidatus Kuenenia sp. | reverse complement strand
GCCCCCCTCCGAACGCCGTCGGCCGGGTGGCGGCGTAGAGATTGGTGCAGCTGGCATCATCGCCGCCGTTGGAGCGAATCCGTTCGATCGTGCAGGCGGCGAGCGCCTCCCGTTCGTCGTCAGTGAGACCGAGCGAGGCCGTCATTTCGGGATCGGCCGGATCGATGCCGTTGGGCTCTCCAAACGAGGCGATGTGGGTCCAGCCGCCGGTGGGCGAACCGCGGTCGCCGGCCCGCTCCGGTGGCCGCAAGGCAAAGGCCGACACGACCACGATCAGAAACTCGGCCAGAGCCACGAGCGTGATCACCGACACCGTCCGTGAGCGTCGGTAGGCCAAACCGCGGCGCGCCAGTTGCCCGAGCGACCGCACGGTCCTCTGGGTCCGACTCTCAGCCCGCCAGCGGAGCGGCTCTTCGCCTCGCAGCAGCGGCAAGGGCGCCGCAGCCGCCGCCCGTCGCGCCGCCCACCAGACGGCTGCCAGCGAGATGGCGGCAGCCGCCACCACCCCCGGCCACATCGCTGCCAGCCGCGGTACCGCCGCGCCAAACACCTGCCGCGATCCGGTGGCCACGGCTGCATCCCACGACTGCCCAAGCCATGCGAGGAGCGCGGCCGACCAGGCCGGCGCGACTAGCAGGCCGACGATCCCACCCCCGAGCACCGCGAGGCCGCCCACAAGCAGCAGAAGCTGAGACAGGCGACGGGCCGGCCAGCCGACCGCGACAAGCACGCCCGCCTCGCGGCGATGCGCCGATACCAGCAGGTGAAAGAGCAGCCACTCGAGCAGCAGGCCGGCCGCCACGACGACCATCGAAAGGCCGAGAAACAACCCGCCGAAGGGCGTCGAGCCGCGGGCGGCGGCTTCCGCCTCCGCGGCCAGCGGCAGGATGCGAAACCCAAGCGATCCGGGAACCAGTTCCCGGGCGAGTGCGGTCTGCAACGCTACCGGATCAGCCGCGGCGGCGGCTGGCACATGCCAGGCGGTGGTTTCGCCAAACCGGCTGCCCGCGATCGCCCGCGCGGTGGCCAGCGACACAAAGGCCTTCGGGGCCGCGCCGAAGTCTTTCCAGTAGCGATCGTCTTGATCCCGCGGGGGCGTGGCACGGACGCGGCGCCGGTCGAACGGGAAGGGGGGATCCCAATCGGCGATCGACCGCTCATCGGTGACGCCCTGGACGTCCGGCACGAAGCTCTTTGCCACAGCCGCTCCCCGCATGGCGGCGATGCCGCTGATTCGCAGCCGCCGGGTCGTTTCCTCGACGCGACCGTGGAGCGTCTCCGGCAGGAAGGTCGTAATCTCGAGCGTGTCACCGACGGCCACCGGGCTGCCCTGCGCCGCGAGGTCGTCGGCCATCCAGCGGTCGATGATGATCTCGTCGGGCGCCGGCAGCGGCAGCGGGTGACCATCCTCACCGACGACGTCGCCCGCCGGATGCGCCGTGGCATCGAGGCCGACGACGGTGGAGTAGGGGATCGATGCCTCGCGACCAACCGGCCGCATGGCATTGGCAAGCACGACCAACGACGGGCGGCCACCCCGCGGGCCGAGCACGCGGGCCGCGGCGCGGTCGATCTCCCGCTCGAGCAGCAGCCGCCGACTCACCAGCCGCAGCGACGCCGGTGCACCGTGGGTTTCCGCAACCTCGTCCAGCGTGAGGCCATAGTCGGTCAACCGCGGCTCGAGGGAGGCTGCCACGCGGCGAGCCATGTCGTCGTCAGCCGCCGTCAATCCGGCATCACCGGTCACGCAGAGCAAGGCATTGACCGCGGCCTCTTCGCGAAGCAACGACTGGGCCACGGCCAGCGACGTCACCACCAGCCCGCTGGTCACCTGCGTCGGCTGGAGTGAAAAGTCGCCGAGGCTGCCTCGCGGCAGCACGGCGGCCAGCCGCAGCCGACGGCTCATCGACTCGGCGGTGCGGCGGCCGAGCGGGCTGTCGGTCGGCACCTCCGATCGCATGGCCAGCCGTAGCACGAGCGGGTCGCCACCTGTCACGCCGAGCGTTTCCGCGAGCGCCGCATTGATCGCCATCTCCCCTCGTTTCAGCCCTGACGAAGCAGTGAAACCAAGCAGCTGCGGATCGTCGCAGGCCAAAAGCGTGGCCCGGGCGGCAACGCGGCCGCGGCCGATGGCTGGCGGGGCCTCGACCGCGATCTCGAGAATCAGCGCCGGGATCACAGCCGCCGCCGGATCGCTCCCCAAGCAGGCGGCAACTTCGGTGGCGAGAGCGGCACGAAAGGGCCGGTCGGTAAGCACGGCCGTGTCGATTCTGCCCAGCCGTCCGCGGGCCACGTCGAGCAGTCCGCGGTGAAGGGCGTCACCGACGCCCAAGGCTCCGGCAATCGTGGCGGTCACGATCCCGCTGGCTGCGGCGAGGGCTGCCACCTGGGGCCACCACTGGCGAGCACACCGGCCCGCGAGGCCTGCCAGCGAACGGATCCCGGCCGCGGGCGTCATGACCGCGCCGCCTCGGGAGCCGACGTGAGGAGTCGGCCGTCGATCAGCTGCCGCAGGCTTCCTCCAGCGGCGGTGATCCGCGTGGCGATCGAGGCGGCGTGGGTCACCACCACCAGCAGCGCCGAGGTCTCCGCTGCCATCTCCACGAGAAGTTCAGCAATCGCCGCCGCCGCCCGGGCATCGAGCTGCCCGGTCGGCTCATCGGCGAGGATGAGCCGTGGCGCATGGATCAGCGCCCGCGCGATCGCCACCCGCTGTCGCTCCCCACCCGAGAGCCGCGCGGGCGGGTGGCCGATTCGCCCCGCGAGGCCCACGCGATCGAGCAGCCGGCGACCACGGGCCTCGATCTCGTCGGTCACCCGGCCGGAGGCGAGCGCCGGCAGCACCACGTTGTCGATCGCCGAGCAGCCGGCCAGGAGATGATGTTCCTGAAACACGAAGCCGATGCGGGCGTTGCGAAAAGCGGCCCTGCCCGCGGGGTCCGCGGCAAACGGATCGACGCCATCGAGCCACACACTGCCCGTGGTCGGCTCCTCGAGCGTGCCGAGAATCGAGAGCAGCGTACTCTTCCCGGAGCCGCTCGGTCCCATCACCACGAGCCGGTCGCCGGCATTCATGTGGAGCGACACGTCATCGAGCACCCGCAACGGGCCGGCGGGCGACGGATACTCTTTGGAGAGGTGTTCGACGTCCAGCACGGGCAGCCTCCTCCCGTCGGTCATCCCTGAAAGGGCTCGAGCCGGGCGATGATGTCGTGGGGAATCAACACGGCCTCCGGCTTGCGGCCGGAATGCATGAGGCACCGCACGGCCACCACGCGTCCCTTCGCGACAAGCCGGCCCGACTGCTGAAACTCGAAGGTGTAGGTGACACTGGTGCGACCAATCTGGGCGACCGACGCGGCGATCGTGACCTCGTCGCCAAACCGCACGGACGACACATAGTCGCACGACGCCGACACCCGGGGCCAGCTGGCATCGACGCCGTCGGGACGCCGATCGACGACAGGCACTCCGGCGGTCCGGAGCAGCTCATGCTCCGCCGACTCCATCCAGAAGAAAAAGGCGGAGAAGTGGACAATGCCCGCCGCGTCGGTGTCGCGAAACTCGACCCGCCGCCTCGTCAGGAGAGGCCCCCCGGCATGTCGCGGCTCAGGGGCAGGAGTGGTCACACGCAGACGCCTGACGGAAGAGGAGCCCTACTCTCCCACGTATGGAAGCAGGGCCATGAATCGCGCCCGCTTGATTGCGCTGGTGACCGCGTGTTGGCTCGCAGCCGTGCAGCCGCTCTTGCGGCGGCCGATGATCTTGGCCTGTCGATTGACGAGTTTGCCCAGGAGTTCAAGATCCTTGTAATCGACATACATCGGCCGCGGCCGCACGCCGTCAATGTAGATCGGGTCCTTCCGCTTCACCTTGGCGCGGGGCTTGGCTTTCTTGCGGGCCGTCTTGGCAAACTTGGCTGGGGGAGGGCTCATGGACTCGATTCAGTGTTCGGAATGGATGCCGTCGGCAGAAACCGCTGCCACGACGAAGACTAAGGATGAACGATTTTCCTGTGAATGCAAGGG
>CAYZFV010000384.1:0-3635 GCA_964477765.1 uncultured Candidatus Kuenenia sp. | reverse complement strand
ATCCCCCGGGATGTCGGGGCCCGCCTCCCTGCTGCCGGCGGGGCCGGCGTTTTCCTCGACTAGCCGCACCTGCCCCTCCATCGACATCTCCTCGACCTGGTTGCCCCGCGGATCGAGCACCACGAGCCCCCGCACCAGTGAGCCGGTGGCGGCGAGCCGGCCACGGAGCGGGCGGTCGGCCGCGGGCGCATCGGCTGCGGGAGGCGGTCCACCAGCGGCTGGTGTCGCGGCCACGGCAGTCGGACCATTGCCCGCGGTGGCGGCGACTCCTTCACCGGTTGGCGACGCGTGCTTCAACCACAGCTCCATCCGCTCGGTGCGGGCCACGAGCTGTTCGCTGTCGATCTGCACGGTGCCACGGGCGAGCATCCGCGTGGGCTGAATGCCCGAGAGATCGGCGTTGGCCGAAGGTCGCCGCGGCTGCGCCGGCGGTGGCGTTGCCACCTCCAGCCAGAGATGCATCTCGTCCGCCGTCAGCCGGCCCTGCGACTCGATCGCCACCTCGGCTTCACCGGTGAGCGAGGCCACATGACCGGCCCCATCTGGACGAATCCGGAGCCACTTGCCCCAGGTCGCCTGGCCGGCCGGCCCCTTTTCGGTTTTCGTCCGCAGCCAGCCGGGGCCCACGGCCATCAGCGATCCGGGTGTGCCCGGCGGCCCGGGCGTGTAGTCGATCGAGGCGGCTTCCAGCTGCGAGCCCTGCGCCACGAGCGACACCGCCTCCTCGCCGTCGAGCAGGATCCGTCGCGTGGCGATCTCGTAGCCCAGCCGGGCCCCGCGGGCCTCCAGGCCGGCGCCGGTACTCCGGGCGATCACCGGCGCCCCGCGGGCCTGAATCTCCACCGGCTCCACACCACCGCGGAGGCGACCGCCTCCCCGCCCGGTATCGTCGCCGAGGACGATCGCCAGGAGATCGCAACTCAATTGGTCGAGCCCGCCTTCGGGAAGGTGCCGCAGCACCTCGACCCGCTCTTCAAGGGTGATCACGCTGGCCGACACGTTCATGCAGAGGGCGCCGGCGCAGCTCACGAGCACGGGGGCCGCCGGCTGCGCCGGGTCGCGAGGGGCGGCCGGCTGGGCGGGCGACGTCTCCGGCCCGGGGAGGATGCCACCTGAAACCCCTTCCAGCCGCATCCGCACGTCGCGGTCGATCCGAATGGTGTCGACGCCGCCAATGTTGGGGCCATGCTCGTTGACGCCCGGCCGAGGCATCAACGCCGCGACCAACGCCCGGCCGCTGCCGGTGGAGCGGCCGTAGCGAAACTGCACCTCCTCGTTGGTCCGTACCTCGAGCTCCGCCAATTCAACGTCGCGGGTGACGATCTCGATATCGTCTTCGGCATCGGGCTCGGTCGGCGTGCCGCGAATCGTCACCTGCCCCCGCAGGCTGCCGCCCACGAGTTTCGCGAGCCGTCCCTGGCGAAGATCGATCGGCTCATCAAACTCGAGCACGGCCCCCTGCGGCGCCCGCAAGACGATCGTGCGGCCCTCCGCCTTGCCATCGACCACACGGTTGCGGTCGGGCAGCACGACGAGCGTGCACGGCACGAGGTTTACACGACCATCGGGAAGCGTGTGGTAATCCTTGAAGAGCAACCGCATCTGTCGGCTCTCGAGCATGATCGGATCATCGAGTTCCCACGAGCCGGCCGGCAACACGTCGCCGAGGGCGGCCAGCCGCTGGTCGGCACGGGCCCGGATCGCCGCCGCCTGCTCCGGTGACAGTTCGACGGCCGACAGCGCGGCATCCGCCTTCGGCTCGACCCAGGGCACGACCGTCAGCCGGTAGAAGCCCGCCATGGCAAGCACGACGAGAAACACCCGCGCGGTACGTCCGAAACGATGTTCCATGGGATCTATGCCGAATAGCCGCTCACGATCGCCTGCCACTGCCCGCGGGCCTCGAGGAGCCGCTCCACCACTTCGCGAACCGCCCCTGCTCCACCGGGAAGCCTCGTGACCAGCCGCGCCGCCGCCCGCACTTCTACGCAGGCATCGGCCACCGCCACCCCCACGCCGCACCGCATGATGCAGGCGAGATCGGGAAGGTCGTCACCGACGAAGGCCGTCTGCTCCCAGGAGAGCCCGGTCTCCCGCAGAATCGCCGCGACGGCTTCCTGCTTGTCGCCGACCCCCTGCCGCACGATCGCGAGTCCGAGTTCCTCGGCCCGCAGGGCGACCACCCGGCTCGACCGTCCGGTGACGATGCCGGCTCGATACCCGGCCCGCTGCCAGAGCTTGAGGCCGAGACCGTCGCGGATGTGAAACGTCTTCGCCTCGATCGCGTCGTTGGCCCACCGCACGCCCCCATCGGTCAGCACGCCATCGCAGTCGACCAGCAGCAGCTCGACCTTGGCCAGTCGCTCCGCGAGGGCGGGATCATCCGTCATGGTGCCGGCCGTCGTCATGGCGGTTCCTCGCAACGCGGAAAAGCGGGCTCGGCTCAGGCGGCCGCCGACTGGCTGCCGGTGAAGCCCGCAGCATCCTCGGCAGGCACAAGCCCGACGAGATCGACGATATCGAGCAGGCCCAGGGGCCGACCATCGGCGGCCAGCACGGGCAGTTCGCTGATGCGGCGGGTCTCGAGAATGGCGATCGCGTCACTCAGTCGCGAACCGACGGCCACGGTCAACGGCCGGCGGGTCATCACCGCCCCGATCGGTCCGTCGATGGCCGCATCATTCCGCCGCTCGAAGAGCCGCGCGAGGTCGCTGTCGGTAAAGATGCCGCCGAGCATGCCGGCCTCGTCGATCACCATCACAGCCCCGGTCCGCCGCATCGGCAACGCTCGCGAAAACACGACTCGCACCGACTCCTCCGGCCGCGCGGTGCGACACTGCGAGAGCGGCCGCATCGCCTCCTCGACCCGCATCAACTGGCGGCCGAGGCTGCCGCCGGGATGCCGGGCGGCGAAATCTTCAGGCGTAAACTGCCGCAGGCTGCTCGTCACGAGCGACACCGCGTCGCCCAGCGCCAGCATGAGCGCCGTGCTCGTGCTGGGAGCCAGCCCGTGTTCGCAGGCCTCCCGCACCCGCCCGGTGGTGAGCGCCACGGTGGCCGCCCGGCCGAGCGTGCTGTCGGCGCGGCCCGTGAGCGCGATGATCGGAATGTCGCGGGCGGTCAGGTGGGGCAACAGCCGCGTGATCTCCTCGGTCTCCCCCGACTGCGAGAGCGCCAGCACCACGTCATCGCGGCGGAGCGCGCCCAGGTCACCATGCATCGCCTCGGCGGGATGAAGAAAATGGCTCGGGCTGCCGGTCGAGGCGAGGGTCGCCGAGATCTTCCGGGCCACGAGCCCCGCCTTGCCGATCCCGGTCACGACCACGCTCCCGGTGCAGTCGGCAACCAGCCGCACCGCCTGTGCGAAGGCGGTGCCCAACTGCTCGGCCGCACTCAAGATCGCCTCCCCCTCGGCGCGGAGAATCTCCTGGCCGCGAGCAAGCAGGTCGGCATCGGTCGGATCGGCGGGGGCGGCGCGGTCGTCCATGGGGGCGGGGACTATAGGCCGACTGCGCAAACACCGCAACGCGGCTTTTCCGCGTTCATGCGGTCATTTCCCCGATGGGCAGCGAGGGGTGGCCCGTGCCAATCGAGCGGCGTAGGAAACCGAGCGCAGCCAGGATGGCGAAGCGAGG
>CAYZFV010000383.1:0-3856 GCA_964477765.1 uncultured Candidatus Kuenenia sp. | reverse complement strand
CGCATACGCCGCCGATGCAGAAGCCGTAGCCCCAGTGGATGTCGGGCATGGCGAGGCTGGCCTGCTGGATGCCCGGCAGGAAGGCGACGTTGGCCACCTGCTCGGGAGCGCGGTCGCTGCGGAGCAAAGGGATCAGCCGCTCGTCGGCGAAGATCAGGCCGTCGACGAGCATGCCCGGCTTGTATGACTTCGGGATTCGCCAGGTGCAGTCGTCGACCGGCTCGAGCGGCCCGGGGAAGGCGCGGTCGACGGCCCGATCAGTGGTGGCGGGGGGCTTGCTCATATGTCGACGATCACCGTCGCCTCCCAGCCGCCGGCATCATGCCGCACGTCGAGTTCGTGCTGGGTGATCGCCTTCACCTCGTGGGCAAGTGTATGCACGGCGGGGTCGTAGGGCTCGCCGCGGGCGACGACCCGCAGCCCCGTCGCAGTGCGCGACACCTGGAAGTCGCACAACAGCATCCGCCGCAGTTCGAAGGCGGCATGCACCTCGCTGACCACGTCATAGAGAAGCCACACCGGATCGGAGCCCGTGACGGCAAACCGCTCCTCGCGTCCGGGGCGGATCTGCCCGAGGTCGCCGGTGATCACGGCGGTGAGGCCACGGGCGGCGTCGGCGCAGAGCGCTTCGAGCGTGGCCGCGCGAATCCGCAGCCCCAGATCAGCCGTGTGCTCGAACACTTCGTACATAGCCGGCCAGCCTCGAGCCCAATGATAGCGCGGCGACAAGGGCGAGGCCGACGAGGATGCCGACCGCCGCATCGGCCAGCATCGTGAGCAGGGTGGCCCCGGCCGACGGCCCGTGCGACTCGCCGAGGATCGCGGCCACACGGTCATGCACGGCGTGGTGGATGGCGGGCACGCCATGGGCGATGATCCCGCCGCCCACCAGAAACATGGCCGCGGTGCCGGCGATCGACAGGGCCCGCATCAGCCACGGGGCGGCGGCGAGGATGCCGCGACCGAGTGTCTGCGCGGCGGCCGACGGGCGGGCGGCCAGCAGGGCGCCGAGATCGTCGAGCTTCACGATGCCGGCGACGAGGCCGTAGACGCCCACGGTCATGGCGGCCGAGATCGCCACCAGCACGGCCAGTTGCGTGAGGAAGGGCCTGCCCGCCACCACGCCGAGCGTGATCACGATGATCTCGGCGGAGAGGATGAAGTCGGTGCGGATCGCGCCGGTGATCTTCTGCGACTCGACGGCCACAGGGTCGATGCTCGGATCGACGGTCGCCTCGGCGAGGGCCGCGCGGCGGGCGGCATCGTGGTCAGCGGAAGCGGCCGGGGAGTGGGCGGCGTCGTGGGGCTCACCGGCATGGTGATCGGCCCGGTGCAGCAGGCTGTGGAGAATCTTTTCCACACCTTCGAAGCAGAGATAGGCCCCGCCCGCCATGAGCAGCGGCGTGATGGCCCACGGGGCGAGCCAGCTCGTGGCGAGGGCCGCAGGCACGAGGATCAGTTTGTTGAACGCTGAGCCGCGGGCCACGGCCCACACGACGGGCAGTTCGCGGGCCGGGCGGACGCCGGTCACCTGCTTGGCGTTGAGGGCGAGATCATCGCCGAGCACGCCGGCCGTCTTCTTGACGGCGGCCTTGGTCATCACCGCCACATCGTCGAGGACGGTGGCGATATCATCGAGCAGCAGAAGCAGGCTGGAGGCCATGGGCGATCCTGAGGGGTGGCGGCACACCTTTGAATCCGGCCCACCAAACTACCCCCACGGGGAGTCGAGCAACAGCCCAACGGACCGAGCCGTGACAACGCATGTCCAACCCATCAGGTATGCCAATGAAGAACCTGTTCCAGGATTCTCAGGCCGGCGGCATGCTTCGCTGCATTCCGGTCACGCAGTTTCTGAACGTTCAGCAACTTCCAACGTGGAGCAGGAAGTTGATCCGCCCCCGCTACGGGAAACAGCGACCAATCCGGATTGCCTTCCTCAAAACCGAGGAGAAATTTTCGCTCTGTCTCGGTGAGAGAGGTTCTCACCAGATTGATGAGCTCCGCAAGCGTGGCCTCATGAGCGGCGTAGTCGAATGAACGCAGCGTCATGCCTGAAAACTCACCCGCGAATGTGTGCCGCTGGTCCTTGGCCGCCGGGTCCAAGAGTTCGACGATTGGCCTTCGATGACCGATAAGATTCAGAAGCAGGCCGGCACGCACATCGTTTCCCAAGCCCTCGGCGTCAAGGAGGAGCCGCACATCAAACAAGTCGCGGGGATGCTGGCGGTCCAGTGCGGCAGAAACCTTTCCACCGAAGAGTTCTGCGTGTGACAACACGGAAACCTCGACAAAGGACTCGAAGGCATTCTCGACAGCCTCCGTGCAGGCAAGTTTTCGGATCGGCCACAGGGCACCACGCTGCAACGGATTGACCTCGACCTTCACCCGTGCCCTGCCCTGCTGGCAGTGCATCTTGACGTCCAAATCCTCACCCTGGGAAACGAGGGTGAGGTGGGTGCCTGGCAACCGCCGTTCAGCTTCGAGCTTGATGCGGTTCAAGCCTTCCGCAATTCCTGCCAAGGATGCGGCGCGATCGTCGACAGGGAGATACGTCAGATCGATGTCGACCGAGAGCCGCGGCATGTCGCGCACGAAAAAGTTGATCGCCGTCCCACCCTTGAGCGCGAAGACCGACTCTTCGGCGATAAACGGCAACAGATCCAGCATCAGCCGCACCTGCCTGCGATAGCTCTCGTTCATCCGCTCATCAAGGCCCGAGGCACGACGAGTTCATACTTCGCCACGTAGGCACCCTTCGCAACGAGGCTCCGGGCGCCCCTTCCCAAGTCGATCTGCTGCTGATCGAGTTTGGCGAAGACGGGAAGCTTCGCCCGCTCGGCCATGAACATGAAGAGTCGCTTCACCTTCACCGACGAACAATCTCCGAGCAGCGATTGCATCACCTTCGGCCGCAAGGTTCGCTGGCTTTCGAGCAACCCGAATATCTCGATGAGGTCCATTCGGTCCGGTGCCAGAAAAAGGCACTCGAGGATCGCCCGCTCCGATGCGGATGCGAGGAGCGAAAACCCATCGAAATCGCACGACCGGATAGCAACGCTCTCCGGAAGAAACTTTGAGGTGACGTGCGTCACCTGCACGGGCCAGCGATACTTCCGAAACCACAGCGGCGGCCGGATGCCGGGACGGGAGAAGAGCCAGACCGTCTCATGGCCGAGGCGGGCGAAGTGCGCTGCCCCCTCGGCCGCGAGCGCCGTAAGCCCACCGACGTGGACGGCCAGTCCGTCGTGTGCCTGGAGCGTGTACAGAGCCGCTTGCCACGTCGGCGCGTCACCTGGCCGTTTGAAGGCGCCCGACCCGATCGACTCAAGCCAACCGCCGGCTATGTACTTCTGCGTGTGTTGCGGCGTTATCCCGAG
Source organism: uncultured Candidatus Kuenenia sp. (assembly GCA_964477765.1). Taxonomy (GTDB): domain Bacteria; phylum Planctomycetota; class Planctomycetia; order Pirellulales; family UBA1268; genus CACORA01. Next base: position 476 of record CAYZFV010000383.1, on the reverse strand, counting down.
CGCGGCGAGTGCAGAGCGAGTGACGACCCCATGCTGAGGCAATGCACGCACGAGCGACTTTATCTTGGATTCGCCAGATATACCCACGGTATATTTCTAGCACGCGAAACGAAGAGCGTGCAAGAAATCGATTCACTATGACAGCGTTTTTCCCCTCCGGCCCCGATCGCGAGATCATTCGAAGGCCGATCGCTCATTCGATTCAGGGTTGGCCAGCCGACTCGAAGGCTGGGACAGCCACCTGGAGTAGTACCCCCACGGGGAGTCGAACCCCGGTTTTCGGACTGAGAACCCGATGTCCTAGGCCACTAGACGATGGGGGCGTCTGCGGTCTCGCGACCGCGGCTTTCACCTGTCCTTGTAGCAGTGTCGGAAGGAGTGTCAAGGAGACTTGAACGCGTCGCAATCCGGCGATACACGCCAACGCCGCCACCGGCCACCGGGCTCGCGCCCGGTGCTTTGTGGGGTGACGTCAA
>CAYZFV010000382.1:0-6744 GCA_964477765.1 uncultured Candidatus Kuenenia sp. | reverse complement strand
TCAGCTCCTTGCCGGAAAACTCGGCGATCGCGTCGCCCTCGCCGGTAGGCGTGAGGAAGCTGTCGTGCTTTTCGGCCGTGAGGCCCGTGAGCGGATAGAAGACGTGGGCATAGTGGGTGGCCCCCTTCTCGATCGCCCAGTCTTTCATCGCCAGCGCCACGGCATCGGCGATCGAGGGATCGATCGGCTTGCCCTGCTTGATCGTCGCCTGCAGCACCTTGTGAACCGCCTTGGGCAGACGGCTTTTCATCTCGGCGTCGTTGAAGACATTGGAGCCGAAGATCGCACTGGTGGGCGTTTCACGAAAGTTCCAGGCCGGACCGGTGGCCCGGTAGGCATTGATGGCGGCGACGGCGCTGGAGCGGACGGTGGTCATGGGACTTCCTTCGTTGAGAGGAACATCCACTACCTTACCGCACGCGAGACCGGTTGCGAGGTGGGCTGCGCCACGGTGCGGGAAGCCGACCGGTGGGCGGCGGCGACGGCCGCCTGAAGGAACGGATCGGCAGCCGGAAGGAACGGATCGGCAGCCGGAAGGATCACCTGGCCGTCGACCGGCCGGGCGACCGACTGCACGACGAGGTCGGGCTCGACGCCCACGTTGCTGTAGGGCCGGCCGTTGGGAGAGAAAAACTTGGCCGTGGTCAGCCGCAGGCCGACACCGGCGGTGTCGAGCGGGAAGATGCCCTGGATCGAGCCCTTGCCGTAGCTCCGGGTGCCGACGATCGTGGCCCGGCCGTGATCCCGCATCGCCCCGGCGAAGATCTCGCTCGAGCTGGCCGAGTCGCCGTCGATGACCAGCACCAGCGGCATCCGCCAGGTGCCCGACCGGGTGGCCGAGTAGTTGAAGTCTTCGTCGGGGCAGCGGCCGCGAGTGGCCACCACGAGGCCCCGATCGAGGAACAGATCGGCCACGTCGACCGCGGCGGAGAGGAGGCCGCCGGGATTGCCCCGCAGGTCGATCACGAGCGAACGCATGCCGTTCATGTCGAGACGACGCAGAGCCGTCTCGAGATCGGCCGCCGTCGTCTTCTGAAAGGAGGTGAGTTTGACGTAGCCCACGCCGGTGGCAGGATCGAGAAGTTGGATGTCTTCGATGCTCGGCACTTCGACATGCTCGCGGCGGACCGTCATCGCGCGGGCCACGGAGCCGCCTCGGGCGACCGCCAGCGTCACGATGGATCCCTCCGGCCCCTGCAGGAGCTGGGCCGCCTCGTCGACATTCATGCCACCGAGCGGCCGGCCACCGACGCCGACCACATGATCGCCCGCCCGCAGACCGGCCCGCTCCGCAGGGCTGCCCGAAATCACGTGGACGACCAGCAGGCCGTCGTCGGCTCCCTTCAGCTCGACGCCGAGGCCCACGAAGTTGCCCTCGATCTGGGCGTAGAGATCGTCGAGCTGGCCGGTGGTGAGAAAGGCCGAGTATTCATCGAGACCGCCCACGGCTGCGGCGGTCATCTCCATGATGGTGATCGCCGGCGGCACGCCGAGCGTGGAGTGGGCGATGCGGGCCACCCAGGCGGCGATCGTCTCGGCCTCGACGGGCGTGCCGACGGTGCGGCCGCCGATCACCCGCGACACCTGGTCGCGATAGAGCGTGCGGCGTTCGGGCGTGCCCTGCGCGGCGTAGAGCGCGGCGAAGGCCGGCTCTTCGATCGCCACGTCCATCGCCAGACATCCCCGCGATACGAGCCGGGCGTAGTTGGGGGCATCGACATGATGCGAGCCGATGCGGCCGAGCACCTCTCCATACACACGGCGGGCGTCGAGTTCGGAGAGGTCCGCCAGCCGCGTGCGGTAGGCGATCTCGGTGTGGCGACGGGCGATGTCGCAATGGATCTTGGCGAGATCGTAGCGGTGCTTGAGGTCGGGGGGCAGCGTGCCCTTGCGGGCCGCCGTCTCGCACATGCTCACCACATCCGACCACCGCCGCTCCTGGACGAGCCGGATGGTACGGCTGGCGAGGTCGCTCTGGTGGGAAGCCGACGGGGCAGAGACCGGCAGGGGCTGCAGCACCGGCTCGCCCGCGGCGGCGATGCAGCCCCAAGCAGCCAAGACAGCGATCCACACAGCCCGCGCGAGCCGGGCGGCCGTGGGTCGAAGCATCGTCGGGGCGGGTTCGACGGTCACAGGAGCGATCCATTCGCGGGGCGCCGCGACATGTCGCGGCCGGCAGCGGTCTCTCCGTCGACCGCCAGCGATTATGGATCACGTTTCCGGGCCGGTCAAAAAACCGCCGCCGCTCCGCCGCATCGGGCGGCCCGACAATTGGAACGACGCGAATAACCCCGCCAGGCAGACCTAACCGGACCGGCCTCGTGCGGCTGTGGCCAGTGCCTGGTCGATCGTGTCGAGAGGAATGGTCATGTTTTGATGCCAGCCGCGGCGGGGGGCTTCGATGACGACATGCCGTAGGCGGCAAACGCGGCTGAGGTGGGAGTAGCACGGTCGGTTCACTCCCTGAGGCATCAACTCGATCACGATCGTGCCCGGGCGGCAATGGATGGTGTGGCTCAAGCCGGCGCCGTGGGCCGCGAGCACGACCGAGGCTTCGCGAAACTTTGCAATCTGGCTGGCCAGTGGCAGCGCCTCGAGGTGATGGTCGGCAAAGCCCAGCTGCTGTCGCCATGCGGAAAACTCGGCGGCATTACCAGGGAGTCGAGAGCGGCGGCGTTCGATGAAGATCGTCCGCGTCGATGAGCCGCGCTTGCCGACGCCGAGCCGTTGGGCCAGGGTGTCGGCCATGGGTTGGATGGCTTGCACGGGATTGAGCGACGGCACGAGCAGTTCATCGGCCTCGAGGTGGAGCGTGGCGTGCGGTTGGATCACCCGCTCGCTTGGCACGCCGAGCGCCGTCAACGACTCCTGCTGCCAGCGGGCATAGCCATCGACGACAAACCAGTCGGCCTGCGCGCCGCTCTTGAGCAGGGTTTGGAGCCGTGGCAACACCTCGGTCATCCAATGAAAAAAATTGTGTGATCCCGATGCATTCAGCACGGCCACCCGGCCCGGGCAGCGGCGCACCACGGGAACGAATCGCTCGCGGCCGAGGGCGAGGGCGGCGTGCTTCCAAAACCGGGGGTTGAGCCTTCCGAAAGGGAGGTGTCGGCGAAAGCCCTTGGTGTCTCGTGGTGGGGATTCAAATTCTTGGAGGCAGGCATCGGCGGCGGGCACATGAATCGTGCCGGTGCGACCCACGACGCGGCCGCGCGGAATGACAAGCACCGACGTCGGCGGGAGTTGACGGGCGGGGAGTGCGAGTCGGTACCATCCCCGCGCGGTGCTCCATGCGTCGAAGTGAGACTCGGGGAGCGATATCGCGTCATCAACGACGACGGCACGGGCCGCGGTTGGGAACTGAGCGCGCAGCTCGCCCACGCTCAGAAGCCGGGCCGGCCCCCGCTGCGATCGGCACATCGCGCGCAGTGTGTCGTCAGCAAGAATGTATTTTCCCCAGCGAACCGTGCGCTGCGGGGAGAAGGCGTGGCTCATGGTGCTGGTCGGCGAGGCAGGGATTCCGGTCGTGTCAGACTAGCTTTTCGAAGTCTCGCCCGGGAACACGGCATCCTGCGTGTGGAATCGCGACACGGTCGCTTAGAATGGGGAAATGTCGGAATCGCCACTGTCTCCCAAGCCCGAGGGCGAGCCTCACGAAGGCCAGCCGACGCTCGTGTTGCTCGATCGCGCGCGGCAGGGAGACGGTGATGCCGTCAACGGCCTGCTCGAGCGGCATCGCGAAACCATCAAGCGGATGATCGACCGGCGGATGTACCGCGGGGTGCAGCGGCGGGGCGGTGCCAGCGACATCGTGCAGGATGTGATGATCGAGGCCAATCGCCGACTCGGCGACTACCTCGCCAACCCCACGATGCCGTTTCAGCTCTGGCTGCGACATATGGCTCGCGACCGGCTCATCGATGCCCACCGCCGCCATCGCGTGGCGGCCACCCGCAGCGTCGACCGCGAGGTGCCGCTCGTGGTGCCCGACTCTGCCGATCAGTCGCAGGCCGACCTCGGCGGGCAGATCACCGACCGGGAACTCACGCCCGCCGCCGCCGCCACCTGGCACGAACTTGAGCGGCGGTTTGCCGCGGCGGTCGACCTGCTCGAGGAGGGTGACCGGCAGATCGTGCTCCTCCGACACTTCGAGCACCTCTCCACCGCCGAGGCGGCCGAGGTGCTCGGGCTGTCGAAACCGGCCGCCGGCATGCGGTACCTTCGGGCGATGCGCCGGTTACGGGTGTTGCTCGACGACGGTTCTGATTTCGGGGGCTGATCGCCGGCCCGCCGCCACGACCGCGGCAAGCGCCTATCATGCCGCTTGAGGATACTCATGGCTGCCACGACCACTCGCTCCCGGGCGATCGACGCCGTTCTTTCCTCGACGCAGGAAGAGCGTCTGGCTGAACTGCTCGAGGAACTCTCCGAACAGAAAGGCCCGGCCGCGCAGGCACACTTGGAAAAGCTCGCGGCCACCCATCCTGATCTTGCCGGGCAACTGCGAGAACTGTTTGCCGCCATGATGGTGACTGACGCCGTCGTCGAGCATTCGACCATTTATGAAAACGGTCTGGCCGACGCCGCCAAGCGGTCTCCGTTCCTGCCGCGGCCCGACCGGGAAGGGTTCGTGCCCGGGTCGACACCCCTGCCCGCGCAGTTCGGGGACTACACGCTGCTGGAAGAGCTCGGCCGCGGCGGAATGGGAATCGTGTATCGCGCGATCCAGGAGAGTCTCGGACGGACGGTCGCCGTCAAGATGCTGCTGCGGCGGGATCTGGCCAGCTCGGCTGACCTGGCTCGCTTTCGCAGCGAAGCCGAGGCGGCGGCGCGGCTCGACCATCCGGGCATCGTGTCGATCCTCGAAGTGGGTGAGCACGATGGCCTGCCTTTCTATTCGATGCGGTTCATCGAGGGTACCACCCTGGCCCGCCGGCTGGCGGACCACAGCATCACGCCGCGGGACGGCGCGGCATTGTTGGCGAAGGTGGCCGATGCCATCCAGGCCGCGCACGGCCGCGGGGTGCTGCACCGCGACCTCAAGCCTTCCAATATCCTGATCGATACCGCTGGTGAGCCACATGTCTCCGACTTCGGGCTTGCCAAACGGCTCGAAGCCGATCAGTCGGTGACCCACACGGGCGCCATTCTCGGCACACCCTGCTACATGTCGCCCGAGCAGGCGGCGGGCAGCCGGGGCGAGGTCGGCCCGTCGAGCGATGTCTGGAGCCTCGGGGCGATCCTCTATCAGATGCTCACCGGCCGGCCTCCGTTTCAGGCCTCGAGCCCGATGGACACGCTCCTGGCGGTGCTGGAATCAGACCCGCCCGTGCCGAGGTCGATCGATCGGCAGGTCGATCGTGATCTGGAGATGATCGCGCTCAAGAGCCTGCAGAAGCCGCAGGAATTGCGGTATGCCTCGGCCGGCGCCCTCGCGGCCGACCTGCGGGCGTTTCTGGCCGGTGAGCCGGTGGCGGCCCGCTCCGGAGGCCTCGCCGATGTGGCGGCTCGGCTGTTTCGTGAGACCCACCATGCCGTCGTGCTCGAAAATTGGGGCCTCTTGTGGATGTGGCACTCGGTGGTCGTGCTCGCGCTCTCGGTGATCACCGACGTGCTCGCCTGGCAGGATATCCAATCGCGGTGGCCGTATCTGGTGCTCTGGGGAGGCGGCCTCGCGCTCTGGGCGCCGATCTTCTGGGCTTTGCGGCATCGAGCCGGGCCGGTGACGGCGGTGGAGCGGCAGATCGCGCATGTGTGGGGAGGCACGGTGCTGGCGAGCGTGCTGCTCTTCTGGGTGGAAGCGTTGCTCGGCCAGCCGGTGCTTACGCTCTCGCCGGTGCTCGCGCTCTTGGCGGGGCTCGTTTTTTTCGCGAAGGCGGGCATCCTGTCGGGGGCCTTCTATATCCAGGCGGCCGTGCTGTTCGCGACGTCCCTGGTGATGTGTCTCGTGCCGATCTACCAGCATGTCATCTTCGGCCTGGTGAGCGCCGCCTGCTTTTTCGTGCCGGGCTACAAGTACTACCGGCAGCGGGCGAATGGGTAGATGACCGTTGTGAGCAATTGCCCTGCAGCTTCCCGGCGGACTGCACGCTCCACCAAACAGCACCGGGCGCGAGCCTGGTGGTCTGCACGCCTCACCAAACAGCACCGGGCGCGAGCGTGGTGGCCCGCGGCAGTGTTGGCTGGTGCGTCATCCCGCGGGCTTGCGCCCCGCGGCTGTGTGGAGAACGGAAAGCACCGGGCGCGAGCGTGGTGGCCCGCGGCGGTGTTGATGGTCGCGCGGGTGAGTGACTTTTCACTTCGTGATCTCCTATGATGCTCCCAGGAGGTTTCGACAGAATGGCGTGTGGCGATCGATTGCGAGTGCGGCGGCGGCTGGTGGGGCCGGTGTGTTATCGGCACCATGGGATCGACGTGGGCGACGGCACGGTGATTCATGCCCGGCCGGACGATCCGGCACGGCTGTTTGGCGGGGGCCGGGTGGTGCGAACATCGCTCGAGGAATTTGCCGCCGGGGAGCCGATCGATGTGGTCAGCGATCCACCGGCTGCTTTTCCCCCCGCCGAGATCGTGGCCCGCGCGATGCAGCATGTCGACCGCGAGGGCTACTGCCCGGTCATCGATAATTGCGAGCACTTTGCCACCTGGTGTGCCACCGGAGAGCGGCGGAGCCGGCAGGTCGATGCCGTGATGGCAGGCGTCGGCCGCATCGCAACCGCCGCCGCGACGGGGCTGGGCGCTCGA
>CAYZFV010000381.1:0-3882 GCA_964477765.1 uncultured Candidatus Kuenenia sp. | reverse complement strand
GCGGAGCCAGCCCCGCGGCGCGTGGCGGCGGATGGCGGCGACGTTCACCGTGGCGGCGACGAGCCGCACGTGGGCCGCCGTGCCATCGACCTCGCGGAGGCTGCCCCGGGCACCGCTGGCCTGTGGAACCGCGGCCAGCGTCTCGAAGCGTTGCTTCACGGCGGCGCCGGCCGCGGCCGGGAGCACGCGGCCGGCGGAGGAGAAGAGCTTAAATCCATTGTATTGAGCGGGATTGTGGCTGGCCGAGATCTGGATGCCGCCGGCGGCCTGCTCCTCGCGGACGACGATCCCGACCGTCGGCGTGGCGGCCACGCCGCAATCGAGCACGTCGCGGCTGAGTCCGCGGAGGGTGTCGATGATGGCTGCGGCCAAAAGCGGCCCCGACTCGCGGCCATCGCGGCCGATCACGATCGGCCCGGGGGGCAGTTCGGCGGCGAAGGCGGCGGCATAGCGGGCCGCCACGTCGGCCGTGAGCGATGTGCCCATCACCCCGCGGACGCCGGAAACACTCACGATCAACGGGTCATCCATGACGGCCTCACGCAACGCTGAGCAATCGCGGCCCGACTCGGTTCGCGCCACATGGCGAGGAGTATAAAACGATCGCTCAAAAGAGCCCACCATCGTCGCGTTCTCTCTCCATCCAGAAGGATCCTTCCACATGACAGCCGCCCCCCATGCCCCGCGTCTCGAGGCTCTCGCCGCCGCCCAGCAGGCCGGGCTGATCACCGAGCATTCGGCCGCCACGATGCGCGACTGGCTCACGCAGCCACGGTATGCGGAGTTTGCCGACGAACTGGCGGCGCTGATCGATGCGGCAATCGCCGACAAGGCGGCCTGGAAGCCGCTCGACGACGCCTACTGGACGGTGATCCCGTTTGGCACCGGTGGCCGCCGTGGAACGATGTTTCCCGTCGGCTCCAACGCGATCAACGATCGCACGATCGGGGAGAGCGCCCAGGGGCTCGCCGACTATGTGCGGAGCGTGCTGCCCGCCGGCGAGACGCCCACCTGCGCGATCGCCTACGACACGCGGCATCGCTCCGAACACTTTGCGAAGCTCTGCACCGAGGTGCTGCTCGCCGCCGGCTTCAAGGTGTTTTTCCTGCGCGGATTTCGCAGCACGCCGGAGCTGTCGTTTGCGGTGCGGCATACCCATGCCACCTGCGGCATCATGGTGACGGCCAGCCACAACCCGCCGAGCGACAATGCCGTGAAGGTCTACTGGGCCGGGGGCGTGCAGGTGTTGCCGCCACACGACAAGGGAATCATCGACCGCGTGATGCGGGTCGACGCGATCCACCGCGAGCCTTTCGAGGAGGGCGTGGCGAGCGGCCGCGTGGTGTTTGTCGAGGAGGAGATCGACCCGGCGTTTGTGGCGGCGGTGCTCGAGCAGGCGACTGCCGGCCCGCGCGACATCTCCATTCTTTACACGCCGCTGCATGGCGTGGGGGCCACGGCCGTCGTGCCGGTGCTGGCGGGAGCGGGTTTCGAGCAGGTGCGGCTGTATGGCCCGCACGAAAAGCCCGACGGCGACTTTCCCAATGTGCCGGGGCATGTGGCCAATCCTGAGAATCCGGCGGTGCTCACCGGGCCGATCGAGGAGGCGATCGCCCGGGGCGACGATCTCGTGATGGCGAGCGATCCCGATTGCGACCGGCTGGGCGCGGCGGCTCCGCTCACGCGGCAGCCGGGCAGCGGCTGGCAGACCTTCACGGGCAATCAGCTCTGCGGGCTGCTCTGCGACCAGGCGATCGCCGGCCGGCGAGAGCGGGATGCGAGCCGGCCCGACGATTACGTGGTGACGACGCTGGTGACCACCGGCCTCGTGCGGCGGGTGGCGGAGGCGCAAGGCGTGCGGTGCGACGATACGCAGCTGGTCGGCTTCAAGTGGATTTGTAGTGCGATCGATCGCCAAGGGCCGGAGGGATTCGTGTTTGGCACCGAGGAATCCCACGGCTATCTGGCCGGCACGCATGTCCGCGACAAGGACGCCTCGGTGGCGGCCCTGTTGATGGCCGAACTCACCGCCTCGCTCAAGGCGGCCGGTCGGTCGCCGCATGAACGGCTCGACGAACTCTTCTGCGAGTTTGGCTGTCATCAGGAGCGGCAGATCTCGATCATGCTTCCGGGAGCCAGCGGCATGGACCGGATGAAGGAGATCATGGCGACGCTGCGGGCGAAGCCGCCGGCATCGTTTGGCGGGCTCGATGTCGTGCGGACCCGCGACCAGGCGAGCCTCACCACGTGGACGCCCGGCGGCACGCCGCAGACCTACGAGGGCGTGAAGGGGGATCTGGTGATCTTAGATCTGGCCGGCCTCGATGGTGCCGGCGAGCTCCTTGCTGACGGCCGCTTTCCGCCGCTCGGCAATGCCGTGGCGGTGCGACCTTCGGGCACGGAGCCGAAGATCAAGTTTTATCTGTTTACGGTCACGCCGCCGTGTTCGGCCGCGGAGTTGCCCGCGATCAAGCAAGCCCTCGCCAAGCGGCTCGACGCCTTCGAGCGCGACCTCCGGTCGCTCGTGGGCGTGTAGGGCCACCGACGATACATGGTCGGTCGTGGAGCCGCCGCTGATCGTGTCGCTTGATCACGACTCGAATACTCGTGGATCGAAGTGAAACGGCTGCCCGGAGTCGGGCTGCAGGAACCTCATGTCGGGGTGTTTCGGGTTCAGCAGCAGGTTTCTTTCCCGGGGGGTGACGGCCGAAGGCACGACAAGAACAGCCGTTCGTCCCTTCTTCAACCACGCCGTGCCGATGTCTTGCAACTCCGCAGGAGCCGGGACCGCCTTCCAGTTGAGCGGTAAAGCCGACTCGAGAAGTTCCGTCACAGGCACCGTATCTGGCAACGAGGCTCGAATCGAAATCAGGTCGCCCGGGGCGGTTTGTGCGGAGACGTGCACCAACATTTCGAGAACCGCGAGCGAGAGGTGTTCCGAGGCATACACCATCGGATAGCCCTTGTGTTTCCATCGCCCGCCGGCACGTTCGGCGCCCATGCCGCTGAACGCCGTTGCTTCGTGCTTCGCCCGGCATAGCCGCCATAGTTCCATGGCTAGCTGTAGACCCCGTGGTCGATTCGACGGAGGACATCGAGCACGTCCTCAAAGCCGATGGCGGTGTCCAGGAGGTCGATCGGGCGCTCGCCGTGGAGAGCCCGATTCTTCGCGAGGATCCATTCTCGCGCCTTGGCTCGGCTGCCAAGGACGGCGGTTGCCTCAACCACCACCCTGCTCAGCCGGTAGATCAACTCCGACGCAAGTGGCTTGAGGGGCGAGGCGTTGGCTTTGCGGCGAGCCGCGGTGCGCTTGGGGATTCGCAGTGCCCGCAGGATCTCGTCTTCGGTGAGCGATGACGCGACAGCAACGTGCGCGATCACGTCGGCCGGGAGCCCCTTTCGGATCGCCAAGATGAACTCGTAGTCGGACCGCGGTGATCCGACAAACCGTGGGCCTCCCATAAACGTCGTGAGTTCCTGAATGGTGCTCATGAGCATGGGCCCCGAGAGTGCAGTGCCACAAGGCACTGTATTCAGTGCCATATGGCACCGTCAAGCGACTCGTCTCGCCCCGCTCAGCCAACGCTTGCCGAAGTGCATTGGCCGACGTCCCCTTGAGGCCGACATCTCCTTTAGATTGAGGGCGTGGATGACACGCCCGATCCTGCCGCCGAGACGCTGCCTGCCGACACCGATGCCGTGGCGGCGGCCCGCGACCGCTCCGCCGCCGCCGAAAAGGTGCGGAGCTTTCCCACGACGCCCGGAGTCTACCTCATGAAGGACGCCGCCGGCCGCGTGATCTACGTGGGCAAGGCGAAGAACCTGCGGGCCCGGGCCGGCAGCTATTTTTTGAAGGCGGCCGCCGAAGACCGGCGCACCGCC
>CAYZFV010000380.1:0-11097 GCA_964477765.1 uncultured Candidatus Kuenenia sp. | reverse complement strand
CTGGCGTCGGCCCGCGGGTTTGCGCCCGGCGGCTTTGTGGGCGATCGGTCTCGCCCGGCACCACCCAGCACCGGGCGGGAGCCCGGTGGCAAACCAGAGCAAGCTTGCCTAGCAACGCTTTCGCCACATGGTCATTTCGGCGGTCGTGTGCTGGTGCTTGCGGGCCGTTTCCCGGATCACGAAGGGGATGTCTTCGCGGTGCAGGAACTCGAAGTGGGGAGCGAGCGCCCGTTGCAGTCCGGCGAACGTGGTCAACGGTTCCCCAGCCTCGCGAATGCCGCCGAGCCACTTGGACTTGGGGGTGTAGTCTTCGAGCCACGTGTAGGGGGACGTGATCACGAGGAGACCGCCCGCCCGCAGCCGGCTGCGGATGCTGTCGAGGAACAACAGCGGCTCGTAAAGCCGGTCGATCAAGTTGCCGGCAAAGACGAGATCGTAGTCGGTGAAGATCTCCTTGAGGTTGCAGGCATCGCCCTGCATGAAGTTGACACGGCCCGCCGTCGCTTCGAGGCCGAGCCGGTCGAGCGCCACCGATCGTGACTCGGTGAGTTCACCCTCGGTCGGCACCTCGTAGAGCACCTCGCCCCCCTGCTGCAGCCGCACGCCCGACTGGATGAAGCGGGCCGAAAAATCGATCGCGTCGACATGCCGGAAGTGGCGGGCGAATTCCAGGGCCGAACGGCCCACCGAGCAGCCGATATCGAGGCACCGCTCCCGGCGATCCGGGGCGACATGGGGCATCGTCCGCTCCACGCAGGCCCACGGGAAGTTGGGCACGCCGAGTGTCGGCTTCCCGTAATGAAACTCGATGTATTGCGTGACGAGCTGGTCGGTTTCGTAGAGTCGTGAGCCTTCGGTCACCGCCTCACTGCCCGGCTCCTCCACGATCGTGCGGAAGCCCGCATGCTGGAAGAAGTGGCGGCGGAAGGCGTAGCGGGCGCTGGTCAGGGCCTCGTTGCCCGTGGAAATCCAGGAGCCGCCCTTGATCAGGTTGTGGCGGCCGTCGAAGGGCGGCACCGAGAAGGCGTCGTAGAGCGGATGCACCTCGAACCCCTTGAAGGGCATGATCGGTGTGCGGGTCCATTGCCAGACGTTCCCCAGCACGTCGCAAAACTCACCCTGCGGGAACGCATCGACAGGCATGCTCGAGGCACCGTGTTCGAGGTTGATGTTGCCCGGAGCCGTTTTCCAGAAGGGCTGGTCGGCAGCCAGAGCGGCCGGCAGCGTCTGCCGCAGGGCATACCAATGCGCCTCGGTCGGGAGCTGCACATTTTCGCCCGTCTTCCTCGCCAGCCACGCACAGTAGGCCTGGGCCTCGAGGCAGTTGACCTCCACCGGCCAGTCGCGCGGCAGCGGCATCTCTTCGAGCAGATTTCGCTGGAAATAGGTGCCTTCACGCCGGACCCAAAACCGCGGGTGCTCAGCCCGCGTGTAGTGGAGCCAGCCACGGCCCTCCTCGGTCCACAGCGATTCGTCGCGGTAGCCGCCATCGTCGATGAAGGCCACAAACTCGGCGTTGGAGACGAGCTGCCGGGCCGCGCGGAAGGCCGGCAGGTCGACGGTCTCCGAGCCGTATTCGTTGTCCCAGCCGTAGGTGTGGTCGTCGGGCCGCTTGCCGAGATGAACCGTCGTGGCCGCGACCGGCAGCCACTCATTTGTCGGTGGCTCACCGGAGCGATCGCACATCGCCCACAGCCGCCGCTCGTCGGCCGTGAGATCGTCGCCGGTGCGGAGTTCGTCGAGCGGCATCATCCGCATGATCACGCTCGAGGTCTCGAGATGAATCCGCTCGTGTTCGATCCCCATGAGGATCACCCACGCCGGCTGGTTGGGCGTGATCGGGAGCGTGAGCGGCATCGACTGGATGAAATCGTCGACAAACTCCCGCATCGCGGCGCGGTAGCTCTTCACGGTCTCGACGGAGGGCCAGTCGTAATGGGCCGAGTTGAGGTCGTCCCACGACATTTCATCGACGCCCACCGCCATCATCGCCTCCAGTCGGGCATCGAGCCGGGCGGGGATGTAGCGGCCGGCGGTGAGCTTGTTGATGTAGAAGACAGCCGGGTGGGCGAAGTAGAAGATCAGGGGGTGCCGCAGCGGCTCGTGCCGCTCATAGTAGGAGGCGTCGTCACGGATGAGCGTGAAGAGCCGCTCGTAGATTTCGCAGGTCTGGTGAAAGGCCCGTCGCAGTTCCTCCCTCTTGGCGGCCACGGGATCGGCGGCGGCCGGATCGGCCGTCAGCAGCACCGTCTTGGTCGGTGCCAACGGGGTCGAGAGGGGGGCGAAGCGTTCAGTGGCGGACGCCGCGGCGGCTGGATCACGGTGGCGCTGGGTCGAGGTGCGGCTCATCGAGCACTCCCTGCAGAAGGACGAAACTGGAGGCCCGACAAAGGCCGAAAACCTCACACTTTATCATGCGCAGCCAAGCCGTTCACCAGGTCGTGTGGAATCGGCGTGTTCGCCCCGATGAGCGACCCGACGACGGCACCGCGATGGCAGTTGTCGCCACCGCAGCGGGCATTGGCAAAGACCCCGGCTGCGAAGTCATCGGCATACCGCCAGGCGAGATAAAGGGCGGCTGGGAAGGCGTCGGGGATGTAGCAGGCCGAGGAGAGCATGCCACCGACCACGAGCCGGTCGGGATTCCGCGACCACTTCTCGATCTTCGCGGCCGAGATCCAATCGCTGGCCTCGGCCAGGATCGTCTCCCGCAGGTCGTCGCCCTGGCAGACCTTGGCGAGGATCGCGGCGAGGATATCGGCCGCCTCGATCACGCCATCGTCTTTGTGGGTGAGGCCCACATGCAGCCGCACGATCCGCCGCAGATCGTGGTGCTTCGGCCCGAGGGCCGCCACCAGCGCGGGCACCGGCACGAGCCCGCCGATATGGACGTCGCGGACACCGCAGTTGATCGGCTTCCGCCCGGCCGCGAGGTTGGTGAAGAAGTGGCGGGGATACTCCTCCATATAGGTGTCGCGATGGCGACCCGGCGTGAGCATGAAGGCCACGTAGCGGTCGAGCCATTGCTCGGGATCATAGTCGCGGCGGCTGCGGACGAAATCGTAGAGTTCGACGGCGAGCCGGTAGTTGAGCGTGTTCTCGCCGGCCTCGAGAAACTGGTGGTAGTGAATGCCTCGCTGCCCCCAGTACTGCGCCTGCTCGCGGAGAATGTCGGTCTTCTCGTTGGGTGGGGTCCAGCTCGACCGCCAGAGAATGCTGTCGGCATGGGGATTCCGGGGCGGAAGATAGGCGGCGGTGGTGCCGAGGGCCGGATAGTCGCGGTCGATCGCCTGCTGGTTGTAGTACCAGTGCACCGGCATCGCCACGGCGTCGGCCACGAGGCTGCCGAGGAAGGCGTTGCGGGCGGCGGTGTCGGCGGGGGCGGCGGCGATCATGCGAGGATCCTGTCGAAAAAGTTTTTGACGCGGGGCACGGGGCAGCGGGTGAGGATGTCGGCGGCCGGGCCATGGGCGAGAATCTGCCCATCGCCCACAAACGCCAGGTCGTCGGCCACCCGCCGGGCAAATCCCATCTCGTGGGTCACCATCACAAACTGGGTGCCCGACGCCTTGAGTTCACCGATCATCTCCAGCACCTCGGCCGTCATCTCAGGGTCGAGCGCCGAGGTCGGCTCGTCAAAAAACATCCGCCGGGGCTGGATGACAAGCGCCCGCAAAATGGCGATCCGTTGCTTCTGGCCGCCCGAGAGCTGTGCCGGCCGCTTGTGGGCATGGGCCGCCAGGGCAAACCGCTCCAGCGGCTCTCGCACCCGCTCACGGGCCGCCTGCGGCGTGAGCCCATGCACCTCCACGAGCGGCAGCAACAGGTTGTCGAGCGCCGTCAGATGCGGAAACAGATTGTAGGCCTGAAAGACGGTGCCCACGGTCTTGCGATAGGTCCGCAGGCCGGCCTCATCGCGCGGCAGCACCGCCCCGTCGAACCTCACGCTGCCGGCCGTCGGCACGTCGAGGCCGGAGAGGATCCGCAGTAGCGTCGACTTGCCGCCGCCCGACGGTCCGACGAGCACCAGCGACCGGATGTCGCCGGTGGTGAGTTCCAGCCGGTCGAGAATCGTGGCGGTGCCGAACCGCTGGGTGAGATCGGTAATGGTGAGGTTCATGCTGGCAACCCGCATCGCCGCCGGAACGGCAGAAGTCTCGTCGCAGAGAAACTTCCTCGCTTGCACGTCCAAGGCGGGGTCGTTTCGCCTGAGGCTCGAAAGTTTCTAACGCTCCTCAAGCTTCCGCCGATTCCGGCGTGCAGCGTCTCGGGGGGCGAAGGCAGTTCACACTTCGTATCGAGTTCACGTTTCGTATTTATAGCGATGCTCGAGCCGGCGGCTTGCGGCGGAGAGGGGGAGGGTGAGGAGGAGGTAGCCGGCGGCGAGGGGGAGGTAGCTTTCAAGTGTCGAGTAGGTGAACGAGTTGACTTCCTGGGCAGCGAGCGTGAACTCGGAAATGGCGATCACGGAAAGCAGCGATGAATCCTTGATGAGCGACACGAGTTGGCCGGCGATCGGCGGGAGCACCAGCCGGATCGCCTGCGGCAGGATCACCAGCCGCATCGTCTGCCAGGGGGTGAGGCCGATCGCCCGGGCGGCATCCCGCTGCGTGGCCGGGATCGCCGCCAGCCCGCCACGGAAGATTTCCGCCATGTAGGCGCCGCTGAACAGCGACAGGATGAGGATCCCCACCACGAACCGGTTTTCCAGACCGACGGCACTGGCGACGACGTAGAAGCCGATCAGCAGCTGCACCAAGAGCGGCGTGCCGCGGACAAGCTCCACATACACGCGACCGATCGCTTCCAGGAGCGGGTTTTTGGCCTGCAGGAGCAACGCCGCCACGAGCCCGATCAGGCTACTGCAGACAAGCGCCGCCAGACTGATCCCGACCGTCGTGAGCCAGCCCTGGAAAAACTTCTGCCGATATTCCCACACACCCGCCCAGTTCCAGGTGTAGTCGACCCGAGCAAACGCGACCGCGATGCCGATGGCCAGCACGGCGACGACGACGAGATGGGCGAGCCAACGTAGCATACAGCAGTAGGACAGGCTTCAGCCTGTCAAATGTTTGGTTCTTCTTTGATCATGCGGCTCCGGGCCGCCCATACCATTGTGGCGTAGGCTTCAGCCTGCGAATGCGTCCGCACACGCCACGCGGCTCGGGGTCGCCCGTACCACATCGCCGGACGCTCACTTCGGGCATCCTGCCCTCCGTTCGCTCGATGCCAGCTTCGCTTCTATCCCGCCTTCGCTTCCGGCATCCTGCCTGCGCTCGCTGCCAACGCCGGCTCCGTGGTACGGGCGACCCCCCGCGGAGTCTTAAGCTCTTCGGGAATGTTTGGGAAAGGTTTTGCCGGGGAAGCGAGAGTTTACGCAACGTTCATCAGCCTGTCAGAAGTAAAACGGGATTTCCTGCTCTTGAAACGCGGCCTTCTCCTCCGGCAAAAACTCGTCACCAAGTTTTTCGAATCCTCCGGCTACCTGGAACTCCTTGAGGAAGGTGTTCACCTCGTCGCGGAGGGCTTCGTCGCCCGGTCGCAGGCCGACGGCCCAGGTTTCTTCGCGGAAGGGCTGCAGGATCGCCTGGGTGGTGTCGGGATGACGCTTCTGATTTTGATAGACGGAGAGTGAGTCGTAGATGAAGGCGTCGGCCTTGCCCTGCGCCACCTCGAGCACCGCGGCCGACTCCTTGTCGAGTACGAGCAGTTTGGCCTGCTTGATCGCCTGGGCGGCGTATTGGTGGCCCGTCGTGCCCTTTTTCACGGCCACGACACGGCCCGGCTGATCAAGGTCGGCCGCGGCGTTCACCGGCGATTTCTTCGCGACCAAGAGCGCCAGGCCTGTTTTCAGGTAGGGATCGGAAAAGGCGATCGACTTCGCCCGTTCCGGCGTGGCCGTCATCGAGGAGATGATGCAGTCGATCTTGCCCGTCTTGAGGGCGGGAATCAGCCCGTCGAAGGTGATGTTTTCGATCACGAGATCACGGC
This sequence comes from uncultured Candidatus Kuenenia sp., assembly GCA_964477765.1. Classification (GTDB taxonomy): domain Bacteria; phylum Planctomycetota; class Planctomycetia; order Pirellulales; family UBA1268; genus CACORA01. Next base: position 5,106 of record CAYZFV010000380.1, on the reverse strand, counting down.
GGAGATGGGCGGCGAGGGCTTCGGCCAACCGCACGCTCACGCCGGTCGGCCGGCCTGCGGCGTCGGTCATCTCAAACGGTGGATATGACAACTCCATGCCGACCCGCAGCGGCCGGGTGACCTCGCCGGGCGAACAGCCGGAGCCGGTTATCGTGATCGCGGCGAGGATTGTCGCGACGAGCACGCCGGTGAACATGGGGAAGGGTCGAATCATGTCGAGATGTCCGGGCGCGAGATGGCTGGGGAGTTCGACCCAGAGTATCGCAGATCCTCGCATCGAAGGGCAGCATCGCGTAGGATTCATGCATGGAAACAAATACATCGCAGCATGTGCCAGTGCTCATTCTTGGTGGGGGCACGGCCGGCATCACCGTCGCCGCACGGCTGCGGAAGGCGGATCGTTCACTCGGCATGGCGGTCGTCGAACCATCGGAGCGACACTTTTATCAGCCCCTGTGGACGCTCGTCGGGGCGGGAGTGTTTCCCTTCCGGGCCAGCGAGCGACGCGAGGCCGACTACATACCCCCGGGCGTCGATTGGATCCGCGAGAGGGTGACCGACATCCTGCCGGACGAGCGGGCCGTGGTCACCGATGCCGGCCGGCGGATCACCTATGACTGGCTCGTGGTCGCCCTCGGCATCCAGATCGATTGGGGAAGCATTCCCGGCCTCGCCGAAGGGATCGGTACGCGGGGGATCTGCAGCAACTACTCGGCCGAGCATGTGGCATACACGTGGGAATGTATCCGCACGTTTCGCGGCGGCACGGCTCTCTTTACCGTGCCCAACACGGCCGTGAAATGCGGCGGCGCGCCGCAGAAGATCATGTATCTGGCCGACGACGCCTTCCGGCGGCAGGGCGTTCGCGACCGCACGCAGATTGTTTTCGCGTCGCCAGCCCCGGCCATTTTCTCGGTGGCTAAATACCGCAAGACGCTCGAGGGCGTGGTGGCCCGTAAGGGGATCGAAACCCGGTTTCGACACAACCTCGTCGAACTGCGGCCCGAGGCGCGGGAGGCTGTGTGTGAAAACGTCGACACGCGTGAGCGGGTGACCATGCCCTACGACATGGTGCATGTCACGCCGCCGATGAGTGCGCCCGACGTGATCAAGAAGAGCCCGCTGGCCAACGAACAAGGCTGGTGCGCCGCCGACAAGCACACCCTGCAGCATCCGCGGTATTCCAACGTGTTTGCTCTCGGCGATGCGGCCGGCCTGCCGACGTCGAAGACGGGGGCCGCGGTTCGTAAGCAGGCGCCGGTGCTCGTGGACAATTTGCGGGCGGCCATGCAGGGCCGCGAATTGACGGCTTCCTACGACGGCTACAGTTCGTGCCCCGTCGTCACCGGCTACGGCAAGATGATGCTCGCGGAATTCGACTACGACAACGAGCCGGCCGAATCATTCCCGTTTGACCAGTCGAAGGAGCGCTACAGCATGTGGCTCCTCAAGACCCAGGTGCTGCCGCGGCTCTACTGGCACGGCATGCTGCGGGGGCGGGCGTAGCCGAGCTTCAGCGATCGTTTCACTCGGCCTCGGCTGGAAACTCGCCATCCTCGGTAAAGAACGAAAAGTAGTGTTGAGAGTCGGTGTGGTTGGCGGCGGGGCTCTCCCGCTCGAGGTGCCGACGCACCGGGTCTTGCCGCATCGCGCCCCGGCGATCACGGCGACTGCCGTGCCGCCGGGCGACATCCCTCGCTTCGGCCCTCGCCAGAGGATCAGCCCGCACGGCGGCAAGCCGCTGCTTCGCCACGCGGACGGCGCGGGCGTGATCGACGATCGGCGGCGGATACTCACGTCCGATCGTGCAGCCCGCCGCCTCCTGCACAGCCGCCGGCATCTTCCACGGCGTCTGGATGAAGACGGGTGGCACACCGGCCAACTCAGGCACCCAGCGCCTGATAAACACGCCTTGCGGGTCGTGGTCGACCGCCTGCTTGGTCGGGTTGTAAATCCGTAACGTGTTGATGCCGGTCGTGCCACTTTGCATCTGCATCTGCGACCAATGGATTCCCGGCTCGAAGTCGAGGAACTGGCGGGCGAGATGCAGGCCGGTCGGCCGCCAATGGAGCCACAGCGAATAACTGGCGAACGACACCAAGAGGGCCCGCATGCGGAAGGGAAGCCAGCCGGTCTGGATCAGGCTTCGCATGCAGGCATCGATCAGGGGATAGCCGGTGTGGCCGGTCTGCCAGGCCGCCAGTCGCGCGGCAGAGACTTCCGTTTCTCGGAGGCCATCCACCGCCCGCACCATGTTGTGGAATTCGATCTCCGGTTCATCCTCGAGCTTCTGCATGAAGTGGCAATGCCAGTGGAGTCGTGACTGGACCGCGCGAAGGCTTCGGTGCCAGCCGCGAAGTGCAGCCCGCCCGGTCGGCGACGGAGTGTCCCCCAGAGACGCGACGACTTCCTGCCGGCGGGTTTCGCTGGCCTGCCACACGCGGCGCATCGAAATGGCACCGAACGCCAGGTACGGGCTCAGCCGTGAACAGCTCGTGACCGCGGTGAGCGGGCTGCTGATGCCGCCGACGTAGGATCGACCGCGACGCGAGAGGAAATCGTCGAGCACGGCGGTCGCGAACGGCTCACCACCCTGCTGGCGGTCTGTGTGATCGGCTTCCTGCCCCAGGTCTCGGCAGGTGAGGAGCCCGCAGTCTGGCAGCCGCCGGACGACGTCGAGGCTGCCTCTGCCATCCGCCCGCCGCACCACTGCGACGGGACTCTGCATCCGGTTTTGCCAGAGACGATTCCAGCCGTTTCGGGATTGCAGCCTGCGGACCACACCCGATTGGGGCAGCTCCACGAACTCGACGCCCGCCTCGCGAGCCCATTTCCGGACGCGACGATCTCGGGCGTAGGTCACACCCGTGCCGGTCTCTTCATGGGCGACCAGCAGTCGGAAGCCGGCCTCGCGCCGGAGCGACTCCAGCATGGCGACCGCCTCGCCCCGCCGAGAGACGAGCCGAATGCCGAGGCGGGCGAGGGATTCGGCCACCGCGACAAGACACTCGTGTTGAAAGCCGGTGTGGCTCGCCGACCATTCCGGCTGCGCGTAGATCTCGGGTTCGTAGAGAAACGCGGCAAATACGGCCCCGCCCTGCGACCGCTCGACCGCCGTGGCGAGCGCGGGATGATCCACGACTCGCAGATCACGTTTGAGCCAGACACAGACCGGGGGGCGGACGAACATTCACCGATTCCACATCGACCGTTTGCGACAGGGGAACCATAGGCGACACGCCGGCGGCCGCCGACCCTCCGGCCCCTTTGAACCCGCCGGGCGTCAGAAACGATACGCCGTGCCGGCGTCGACGAAGTAGTTGGCGGCGTCGTGGGTGAGGCCCCAGCCCATGCGGACGCCCAGTTCGAATCCCTCCCCGAACACCCAGTGAAACCCGGGGCCGGCGAACGGCCGCACGGTGTCGTCCTCGAGACCTTCGGTCCAGGTGCCGAACCATTCGGCATGCACCTCGAAGCGTTCCGTGGCGGGCATCCGCAGCACGACGGAAGGCTGCCACTTGTCAAACGTTCCCTCCTCACTGTCGGCGTAGGCATAGCGGAAGGCGGCATCGAATCGCCAGTGCTCGGGCAGCTCCCAGCCCCACACGATCGAGGCGACCGGCTCGGTGCCCCACACGTCTCCCGCAACGGGCGTGAACGCCTCTGCGATCACCACGCTCCGGGGCACCCAGTCGGCCTGATCGGTGAGGCGGGCTTTCAGGCCGTAGAAGATCGAGGTCTCGGCCGACAACTCTTCACCCAGCCCCTCTCCAGTTTCGATCGCGGTCACCACACTTCCTCCGGAGCCGATCTCCTGATTCGCTCCGAGCCGGAGTTCGAGCCTCTCGGTGAGACCCTTGCGGAGGAGCAGCTCCGGGAAGCTGTGGGTCTCCGGCCCCTCACGGTTGTCGATAAACGTGTAGGCGGTCTCGACAAGGGCGTGGCCGGGCTCGACCGTGATGGTGGTGGGCGTGAAGGCATCGCGGTCGGCATCGAGATCGCGGATTTCCTTTCCAAACGCCCCATTGCTGGTGAAGGTCTGGACGCTCAGCATCAGGCAGGCTGCCAGGAAGGGAATACGAACGAGCCTGGCAGCGTTGATCATTCTTGGACGACGTTTGCCGTGTGGCGGGAGCAGGGAGGACTGTCGTGCACCTGAAACGGGGCGGCCGGGCGCCCGTCGATCTCTTTCGGCCCAGGGGATCGTGCGAATGGAGTCATCCCGGCAAGGTGGTGGAAAGTGGGCAGATGCGGCAAGCTGCGGAAGCCGGCGGTCATCGCCCGAGCACGGTCTTGGTGATCACGAAAACAGCCACGCAGAGAATCGCTCCGGCAAAGATTCGCGCCAGCAGCGGCCCGGTGAGTCGGCGGCCGATGAAAGAGCCGGCAAACAGGCCCGGGATGCTGCCGGCGACGAACGCGAGAGCGATGTCGGGCGGAATCGCACGCCCCGCGGCGATCTGCGACGCCACCGCGGCGGCGCCGACGAGGGTCATCACCAAGAGTGACGTGCCGACGGCCCGCGGCACGCCCATCGAGGCGAAGGTGACCAGCGCCGGCACGATGAGAAAGCCACCACCGACGCCGAACAGACCGGAGAGGATGCCGACGGAGAGGCCGATGGCGGTGAGCACGCCGGCGCATCGGCTCGTCATCCGCAGCTTGCCTTCGGGATCACGGCGGCAGGCCGGGCCACTGCCGGCATCGACCGCGGCGGGTGACGCCCGCTCCGAGGCATCGCCAGCTTTTTTCCACATCCGCGCGGCGATCACGAGCATGAGGATCGCGAACGCGACCAGCAGCATCGGCGGCGGGATGAGCGTGCCGAGCCAACTTCCCAGCGGGGCGGCCACCATGCCGGCGGTGGCAAAGAGCAGGCCGGTGGGGAGTTCGACCTGGCCGTAACGCCAGCGTTCGATCGCGCCCACCAGCGCGGTCACCGCCACCGTGACCAGCGAGATGCTCACCGCCGTCTGCGCATCGACGCCGATCCAGTAGACCAGCAGCGGCACGGCGAAGATCGCCCCGCCGCCACCGGTGAGGCCGAGCGACAGGCCGACCAGCCCGCCGGCCACGACCGCCTCGGGGGGGAGGGGGGCGGTCATG
>CAYZFV010000379.1:0-3686 GCA_964477765.1 uncultured Candidatus Kuenenia sp. | reverse complement strand
GGGGGTCGGCGACCGCTCGGGGGGCGTTGGCGTATCCTCGCCCCGCGACGAGACTTTTGCCCCCCCCGAGCCGGCAGTACACATAGGCCGGATGCGCTCTAATCGACGACGCGTTCTTCGAGGCTTGCCTTGTAGCGGATGCTCGATTGGGGGCCTTCGAAGCCGACCACGCGGCGGTCGGTCGTGGTTGACCGGGAATGCACGCGGCCCTTCTCGATGTCGAAGGTGATCGTGCCGTCCCAGATCCGCTCGAGGAGGCGGGCCTCGAGGCGCGGGTCGTCGATCGGCGTGAGCACCGTCGTGTCGACCGAGATCGTGGCGAGACCGTCGTCGATCGTGTCGACGTGATACCGCAGTCGGGTGCGGAAGGCCTTGCGGCCGGCGTGCGGAGCCTCGACGACCAGTTCATCGGGCACCGTCCAGGTCGATCCTGCCTCGACCGGTTCGTCGGGAAGCGGCACCACCACGAGGTCGCCGGTGTTGGTCGGTGGTACGGGTCGCAGGTCATGCCGCTCGATGATCCGCCCCGCCGGATCGATCACCAGCCGGGTGAGCGGCACGCCCAGGCTCGCCCGCACCGTCTCGTAGCCCGGGGGGGCGGGGCCGGTGTCGGCGCTGCTCCAGGTGATTTCGCCGCGGTCGCTTGTGCGGGAGGTCATCCGCACCTCGTCGACCGACTGCTCCAGCGTGGCCCGGCCGTCGTCGTCGACGGCCACCACCTGCCAGGTCTTCCGCGAGTCGGTGGCGGTTTCCGTCGCCTGCCGCGTGCTGCCGATGGTCGTCTCGGTGAGGGCGCGGTGTCGCACCTCCATGTCGATCCGATCCCCGACCTCAAAGTGATACTCCATCCGGACCGGTTCGGCGGCACAGGTCGTGAACGGGCTGGAGGCGAGCCAGCACATCAGGGCCGGCATGCCGGCCCGCACGAGCCTCGTGAGCAGGGTCATGATGCCGGCTCCTGCGGTGCCGGTTCGTGGCTGCCCTCAGGACCCGCCCCGCGGGCTCCGCCTCCCCACGAGAGCTTTTCACGAAGCGTGCGGTAGTAGCCGTGCTTGCGGGTCTCGAGCAGCGTGAAGCGGGGGGAGGCCCGCCGCACCCGAATCCGATCGCCTGGAGCCAGGCTGGCAACCACGCGGCCATCCACCACGCACGCCGAGCCGGCATTGGGCCGCGGCACGACCAGTTCGTATTCCCGGGCGGAAGAATCGACGACCGGGCGGTTGGTGAGCGTGTGGGGGTTCAGCGGCGTGAAGATGAAGGCGTCGAGATCCTTGCGGACGATCGGGCCGCCCGCCGAGAGATTGTGCGCGGTCGATCCGACCGGCGTGCTCACGATCAGCCCGTCGGCGCGATAGGTGGTGGCCAATTCGCCATCGACATGGAGGCCGATCTCGATCATCGAGAAGGGGGGGCCGGCGAGAATCGAGGTCTCGTTGAGCCCGAGTTCGTGATGCAGAGTCGTGCCGTCGCGAAGAATGTCGCATTCGAGCATCAGGTGATCGACGTGGCGAAATCGTCCGGCGGCCAGATCGGCGAAGGCCTGCTCGACGTCGTCGCTCGACACGTCGGCCAGGAAGCCGAGCCGGCCGAGATTCACGCCGAGCACCGGCGATTGCTCATAGCCCATCCAGCGGGCCGTCCGCAGGATCGAACCGTCGCCCCCGAGCACGACAACGAGGTCGGGCCGCTCGCCGGGCACCCCCCCGCGATCCTGCCATGCCGACCGGGGCGCCAGCCGCCGCGCGGCATGGTGGCCCTGCCGGCCGAGGATCGCCTCCACGCGGCTCGCCTCCCCCTCGATGCCGGCCAGTTCACTCGGGCCCACAATCAACACATGCCACGGGCCGCGGGGCAGCGACCCAGAAAGGAGGCGATCTTCCGTCCGGGGGGCTGTCATGAACGGGCCGTATGGGCTGCATGCTCGGCCACCGGGGGCGTCGCGACGACGGCGGCCGGGCCGCGGCCGGCCAGCCGGCGGCAGGTGGCGGCGATGCCCGCGGCGTCGAGGCCGAGTTCAGCCAGTAGTTCGCCGCGTTCACCATGTTCAACAAACCGATCGGGCAGCCCTAGTCGCACCAACGGAACCGCTGGCAGACCGGAGGCGGCATGGGCATCGTTGAGGGCTTCGAGCACCGCCGATCCAAAGCCCGTTTGGAGGGCGTTTTCCTCGACCGTGACGACCCACGGCGCGGCGTCGATGCGGGCGAGGAGAAGCTCCGTGTCGAGCGGCTTCACAAACCGGGCGTTGATCACGGCCACCTCGAGCCCTTCGCCCGCCAGATGCGCGGCCGCCTCGAGCGCCGCGCCCAGGAGCGTGCCGCAGGCGATGATGAGGCCGTCGGTGCCTTCGGCGAGCACTTCCGCCTTGCCGAGTTCGAGCGGAGCCCGTGGGCCCTCGTGCCGTTCGACCGTCGCCTTCGGATAGCGGATCGCCACCGGGCCGGTGTGCTCCAAGGCCCAAGGCAGCATCGCCTCGAGATCGTGTTCGTCGCCCGGAGCCATGACGACCATGTTGGGGAAGAGCCGCATGTAGCCAAGGTCGAAGGCACCGTGGTGGGTGGGGCCATCCGGGCCGGTGAGGCCGGCGCGGTCGAGCATGAAGGTGACCGGGAGGTTTTGCAGGCAGACCTCCTGGAAGACCTGATCGAACGAACGCTGCAGAAACGTGCTGTAGATATCGACGATCGGCCGGCAGCCCACCTTGGCCTGTCCGGCGGCGAAGGCCACCGCATGCGACTCGCAAATCCCGACGTCGAAGAACCGCGTGGGAAATTCCTCCCGCACCGGCTCGAGCTTGTTGCCCTGACACATCGCCGCCGTCAGCACCGTGACGCGATCGTCGCGACGCATGCATTCGCCGATCGTGCGGCTGGCGACGTCGGTGTAGGCGCGAGACGACGACTTCTTGATCGCCACGATGCAGTCGTCGTCATCGCACTCGAAGGGGGCGGGCGTGTGGAAGAAGACGGGGTCGGCCTCGGCCGGCTTGAAGCCATGTCCCTTTTCGGTGAGCACATGCAGGAGGATCGGTCCCTCCTGATCCTTCACGAGCTCCAGATAGCGGATCAGGTTGGGAAGCGAGTGCCCCTCGACCGGGCCGAAGTAGCGGACGCCCATCGCCTCGAAGAGCATGCCCCCGTGGAGCGTGGCCTTCAGGGAGTCTTTCACGTTGACGAGCATCCGCTCCATCTGCTCGCCCACCATCGGCACGCCCTTGATGAGCTCCGTGGCCTGGCTCTTGATGCCGCGATACCAGGGGTTGGTGCGGATGACATCAAGATACTCGGCCAGGGCCCCGACCCGCGGGCAGATCGACATCCGATTGTCGTTGAGGATGACGAGCAGCCGCTTCTTCAGAAAGCCGGCATTGTTGAGCGCCTCGAATACGATGCCCGAGGGCAGGGCACCGTCGCCGATCACCGCGATGGCCCGTCGGCCGTCGCGGCCGCGAAGGTCGTCGCCACTGGCGAGCCCGAGGGCCGTGGAGACGCTGCAGCCGGCATGGCCCGTCATGAAGAGGTCGTAGGGGCTTTCATCAGGATTGGGGTAGCCCATCAATCCGCCGCGGGTGCGGATCGTGCCAAACTGGGAGAAGCGGCCGGTGATCAGCTTGTGGGGATAGATCTGGTGGCCGGTGTCCCAGATCAGACGATCACGACTGAAATCAAAGACGCGATGGAGAGCGA
>CAYZFV010000378.1:0-14467 GCA_964477765.1 uncultured Candidatus Kuenenia sp. | reverse complement strand
GCGGCCGAGTTGATGTAGGTGACCGGCGTGATGTCGGCGGTGTCGATCACGGTGCCAAGATCGGCCCAGGCGTCTTCCACCTGTTCGATGCCGGCCATGTCGGCCATCGAGCAGCCGGCGGCCATGTCCGGAAGCACCACCGTCACCCGCCGCCCATCGCGGGCGGCCACCTTCTCGGGCCGGTTGACGAGGATGTCGGCCGTCTCGGCCATGAAGTGGACCCCGCAGAAGGCGATCGCCTCACAGGCTTCCCGTTCGGCGGCCGATTTCGAGAGCTGGTAGGAGTCGCCCTGGAGGTCGGCATGGGCGATCACCCCGTCCTGCTGGTAGTGGTGGCCGAGGATGACCAGCCGCGGCCCCATCCGCTGCCGCACCGCCTCGATCCGCTCGCCGAGCACGGCGTCGTCGAGCCCGCGGTAGGCGGGAAACGGGCTGGCCAGGGGGAGGTCGGCGACGGCGGACGACATGGCGGGGCAAGGCTCCGGGGGGGGGCAAAACAAGTATAGAACGAATCGGCCGCCACTGTGCCGCTGGCCAGACACGCTATACTGCCGCCGCACACGGCGAATGATCGCCGACAGAACCAGACTGGCTGAAAGGGCTCACATGGCGAAGAAAGCGGCGGGCGAATCCAAGGCGAAGGCGACCAAGAAGGTGGCAAAGGAACCGAAGGCCAAGAAGCCCGCGAAGGAGAAGCCGGCCAAGGCCGCGAAGGAAAAGGTCGCCAAGGAACCGAAGGCCAAGAAGGCGACGAAGAAGGCCGTCCGCAAGAAGAAGGTTGCCAAGGAGGCCCGCATGAAGGCCTTCTGGGGCGTCTTCAGCCCGTCGATGAAGCGGGTGGTGATGTTCGAGTATGCCGACAAGAAGGCGGCCGAAAAGAAGGCGACGGAGCTGTCGTCGTCATCCCGCTCGGTTCACTTCATCCAGCTGGTGAAGGAACCGATCACGGAGTAGGTGTCGCTCCCGATCATGGTTCCGGTTCACTTGCCGCGGAAGAGATCGCTGTCGGCCACGAGGTGAATGATCTCGCGGATGCCGTAGCCGCGATCAAGCGCGGCGGCCACGATGCGATCGATCTCCCGGCGGTCGGCGTAATGGATGTCGGTGCCGGTGGCATACATGAGCAACTGCTTGACGAATCCGCGGGCGAGCGTGTCGGGGTCGGCAGCGAGCAGCGACCGGAGACCGTCGACGTCGGTGAAGCCTCGGCCGTCTGACAGCGCGCCGCTCGCATCCACCGTCAGCCCCCGCCGCCAGCCTGGTTTCCAGCCCGCCGCAAAGACGACGTCGGCCGCATCACCCCGACCAAACGTGCGGTAGCGGTCACGATACCCGCCGATCACGTCGAAACTCTCGAGCGCGAATCCCGGTGGATCGAGCATCCTGTGGCAGGCGGCACAGGATGAATCGCTCTGGTGCCTGGCAAGCTGCTCGCGGATCGTCGTCGCCCCACGCGTATCGGGATCGATCGCCGCCACGCTCGCCGGCGGCGGCGGAATCTCCGTGCCGAGCAACCGCTCCATCACGAACGCCCCACGCGTCACCGGCGAGGTGAGTGTGCCGTTGGCTGTCACCTTGAGCACGGCTGCCTGCGTGAGAAAGCCGCCGCGATGCGACTCCGGCGGCAGCGACACCGGCCGGAGTTCGCACCCCTCGACGCCGGGGATTCCGTAATGATCGGCCAGCGGCCGATTGAGCATCGCGAAGTCGCTCGCCACGATGTTCGTCACCGGCAGGTCGTGCTTGACGAGCTCCGCGAGAAAGGCCCGTGACTCCGCCGCCATGCTCTCGCGGAGGATGTGCCGATACTCGGGATACATGCGCCGATCGGGTGTGGTCTCATCGAGTTTGCGAAGATTGAGCCACTGGTCAAGGAACCGCTCGATGAACCGCTCACATCTCGGATCATCGAGGAGCCGCTCGACCTCGGCTGTCAGCACGGCCGGATGCTCGATCGCACCACTGCGGGCCAGCGTGAGCAGCCGCTCGTCGGGAAGCGAGTCCCAGAGCCAGAGCGAGAGACGCGTCGCGAGCGCCTCAGGCTGCAACCGGCGACCAGCCGTCACTGCCATCGGCCCGACCGCGGTGAGCGGCCCAACCGCGGACTGCTCCGGAAGATTGACGTAGAGAAAATCGTGCGAGCAGAGCACGGCCCGGTAGGCGGCCAGCATCGCCTCCTCGAAGCAGTCGCCCGCGACCAGCCGCGCGCGCATGATTGCCACATAGCCGCGGACCTCGTCGCCGGAGACATCGCGGCGGAAGGCCCGCGGGAGGAACACCGAGAGAAGCCGCGTTGCGTCCTCGTCCGGCGTGCTCGACGCCACCGATTCGAGCGGTGGATCACGATCGGCCCGGGCGATGTCACCGTTGTATGGCCGGCAGTGATAGGCGATCTGCTTCACAGGCTGGCGGGGCGGCAGATGGGCGAACTGCCGGGCGTCGAGCGGTTGGATCGGGAGATCACCGAACAGCCGACGGTGGCTCTCCGGCGGCCATGACTCGTGAATCGGCCCCTCCACCTCGTACCAGTCGATGGCGATCCCCGGACCCGAGTAGCCCCCTGCCGTTCCCGGTTCCTGCGAGACCCAGCGACCGTGCTTCGGACCGAAGCCCGTCAGCGTGCCCACTTCGAAGAGAAGCTCTTCATCCACCTCCATCCACTCGACGAACTCATGCACGCGGGACCCGCTCGCATCGAGAGCGGGGGCGTCGAACATGCCGAGAGTACGGGCCTGGTTCTGTGGATAGCGAATCCCGGGCTCCGGCAGCCATAGCGAGAGCATGAAGCTTTCGGTGCGCTTGGCAGGCTCGACCGCGCCCTGATTCCACCAGAAGCTCCAGGCCGACATCCGCACCCGGTAGTGACCGGCATAGACCGGGGCGAAGTGCAGCGAAAACCGCCAGTCCTTGTCGACGGGACCCGCGAAAAAACCGACGCCGCCCTCGTACTCTCGGAGTGTGAGCTGATCAATCAGCGTGCGTCTTGCCTTCGCATCCTCACCATCGAAAGGCTTTTCTTCGGGCAGCGGCAACGGCACGTGCGGGTCGTGCCGGCCGTCCTTGACCGCGACGGCGTCACCGCGGGCCAGCCAGTTCCAGGTCTCGGTCACCTGGGTCGGGTAGATCCGCTTGCGGTAGACGGGTGGAGGCGTCGAGCGGGTGGCCACCGCCTGCCGCAAGGCCTGTTCGGCAGCCTCCATGTACTTGGCGAGATGCACCGGCGACAGGCTGACCGCCTCACCAAGCTTGTCATAGCCGTGCCGCAGGTCGTCTACGGGCAGTTGCCGCCGCAACGAGAGACCCGGCAACGCGAGCAGGTCGCGAAGCGCGGTCTCGTACTCGACGGCCGTCAGTCGGCGCGACCGCGCCCGTCCCTCGTCCGCGATCCGCGCTTCGTCAACCGCCACGAGCCAGCGATCGAGGTCGGCCGTGTAAACCGCCGCCTCATCGGCGTCAGGCCGCGGCTCGCCCGCTGGCGGCATCTCGTCGGCCACGATCCGGTCGTGCACCCGCACCCAGGTGTGAAAGAACTGCTCGCCTTCGGGGGCATCGGCGGGAAGCGCCGTGAGATCAAGCCCACCCTCTTTGGTGGTGGAGTCGTGACAGGCGATGCAGTGCTTCTCGAGAAAGGCCCGCGCAGGCGGCGCGGCCGCCACAGGGCTCCCCGCTCCCGCGGCGAGCTCTGCTATCGCGGCGACCCCCGCCATCGCGCTGCTGATGAGCGATCGTCGAATCCCGTGCATGCCGTCAGACCATCTCCAGCCCCGTGAGGGATCCCGTGCTCGACGAGAATGACTCGGTTTCGAGGCCGAGCCGTTGCAACATCGACACGAAGACATTGCACAAGGGCGTATTGTTCTTCTCATCGAACGCCAGGTGCTGCCCATGTCGAAACCCGCCGCCTGCCAGCAGGATCGGCAGGTTCGTGTTCAGATGGGCGCTGCCATTGCTCATGTTCGAACCGAAAAGCACCATCGTGTGATCGAGCAGGCTGCCGTCGGCCTCGGCCGCTCCGGCCAGGCTCGCGAGAAACGTTCGCAGTTCCCCCAGTACGGCCTCGTCGATTCGCTGGAGCTCGGCGAGCTTCTCCGGCTCGTTGCCGTGGTGGGTGAGCGCGTGGGTTCGCTGCGTGACGCCCGGAATCTTGGGAACGACTTCCAGCGGATTGAGGTAGAGCGTCACAAACCGCGTGCTATCGGTTTCCACGGCCAGTTTCGTCATCCGATACATCAACTCCATCCGCTCGACGGTCTGGGCCGTGTCGAGGATGTCCTGCGGCTGCTCCGCCGACACCTGCGGCTTCGGCCGCTTCTGCCAGGCCCGACCCCGCTCGAGCCGCTGTTCCAGCTCGCGGATGCTCGTGAAGTACTGATCGAGCCGGGCCCGGTCGGCAGGCCCGAGCGCCCGTTCGACCGGCTTCGCCCGTTCGAACACATGGTCGAGGATGCTCGTGCCCCGCTCGATGTCGGCGATCCGCCGGGCCGATTCCTCCGCCGAGTCGGGCAGAAAGAGTTTGCGGAAGAGCTGCGACGGCCGGTCTTCGGGCGGGATGAAGACTCCCTCCCGCGTGACCGACAAGAGCCCATCGTGCTTCTCTCCCACCGCGAGCACGAGCGACTGAAAACGGGTCGCGTTGCCGAGCTGTTCGGCGCCCACCTGATCGACCGAGATCGAATTTCTGAAGGTCACGCTCCGTGGCTCGCGGGCTCCGGAGAGAAACACCTGCTCGCCGCAATGGCCACCGCTCACGTCGGGATGGGAAACGCCGCTGAAGACGGTCATCTGCCGCCGCAGGTCACCAAAAGGCTCGAGGTAGGGGCTCGGCTCGTACTTTTCCCCCGGCTGCCTCGGGAAAAAGCGGTCCGGAATGATCCCGGTGTTGACCATCACGCAGACCATGCGCCGCGGCGGTGGTCCGGCAGCGGCGGCCCCGGCCACACCATCGCCCGCCGCGGCGCAGGCGAACCGCGCCGGGAGGGAATCGAGGATCGGGAGCGTCACGGCAACTCCCGCCGCGCGGAGCATCCCCCGGCGTGAAATTCGTCCGCCCGCCGGAGTCCGAGAATGATGATTTGGAGGAATCATCGTGATTACCGGCTTTCGTGAAGTTCGAGGGAGATGTCGTCGACGAAGTGACCACGAAACACGGCCGGCTCGCTGGAGCGCTTGGGAACGTCCCGCACCGCGGACACGTGCAGGAGGAAAAACTTCACGCCCGGGGGCAGCGAGGCATCCACAGACACCCGCTGCCATCCCGTCTGGCCGCACACAAGCGGCACTTTCTTCATGCCCGACGCGACGCAGTTGTCGAGCACCCAGCTCAGCGGCAGGGGATCCGGCGAATCCGCGATGTCGCGGTCGAGGGCGTAGATTCGCACGCTTGCCGAATAGGCTTCATTGTCCGCGCAGGCATCGGCAGCCAGCGAGAAGCTGGCTGCCAGCCGCGCGGATACCCGACCGCCCTCGGCCATCGCCAGAAACGGCCGGGCGTCCACAAAACGGTAGACATCGCCCCAGGCACTGGCGGGCGAATTTTCACCCGCAAACGTCGATCGCCTGAATCGCAGCATCCGCCCGCCGGCGACCGGTTCGACCTCGCGCCACGCGGTGACGACTTCGGCATCGTCGCCCCGCCACAGCGTGCCGTCAGGATCGGTCAGTCCGCGAGGCAGGCCACCCACCGTGGCAGCCGGAACGGTCTCGAAACTCTCCGAAAAAACCGGAATCGTCGCGTCGCTTCCGCCGGTACGCGGGAGCGTGAGCGCCCAGACGGCCGAGGCCCCGCACACACCGATCAAAAGACCTGCGACTGCCACGGCAATCCCGGGCTTCGCAAGTACACGATTCCGCTGCGGCACTGCAGCAGCGACCGCCGGTATTTGGGGCACGACGATCTCCTCCCGGCCGCGCTCGGCATCGGCGGTGAGTCCGAGGTCGATGTCGTTGCGGAGAAACCACACTCGCCGCGATTCAGGATCGGCCGCCAGAGCCGCGGTCAATTCCGCGTGCTCTTCCGGCGTGATCAGGCCGTCGGCATGGCGGCTGATGAGATCGTGGAGGCGGACGCTGTCGTTGGGGTTGATTGCCATACCGTATTCCTCGAACGCTACCCGCAGGCGACCGACAAACCGCTTCCTGGAAAAGAATGTCGCGAGGCGGCGGCGGTTACCGCCCGCAGCCGCAAGGATCGCGGAAACCCGGGGCTAGAGGCCGATCATTCAGCCCAAGCCGCCAGCGACCCGTTGTTTCACGCAGTCGGCCAGCGACCGACGGAGCGTATTGAGACGGTTGTAGAGCGTCTGCGGGGCCCGGCCGAGCTGCTCGGCGAGCCGTGCGATTCCCGAGCGGTCGATATAGGCCGCTTGCAGCAGCCGCCGGTCTTTCTCGGGGAGTGCGGCGAGGCATGATTCCAGAGCCGCCAGCCGCTCCTCGTGATGCTCCAAGTCGTCGACTCGCTCCGCGGCCAGGATGGCCAGCAGCCGGTCGTCAAATCGCAGCGGCGAACGGGCGGCGAGCCGCTGAAAGTTCTTCGACTCGTAGAAGCAGATCGTCGTCGCCCAGGCAAGGAAGTCGGTGCCGGAGGTGAACGAATCGAAGCGGCGCCACATCGTGAGGCTCGCCTTCTGCAGCACATCCTCGGCATCGTGCCGCCGCCCCAGGAGCGACAGGCAGTACGCGAGCAGCCGCGGATGGTTCGCAGTGAGCAGGCCGACGAACTCGGCATGACGATCAGGTGGCGATGCAGTCATTTCGGGAGTCTATCGCGAACCCGTCACAACGAGCGGTGACAGCTGGAATCATGGTGCGGCCTGGGCTGCCCCCCCGGGCAGTTCGATGAGCCGCAGGTTGCGGTAGCGGACCGTGCCCTTGAGGCCGCCGTGGATCTGCAGGGCGATCATGCCCGTGAGCGGAATCGTCTCGTCGGGCTCCATGTAGTCGAGCAGTTGCCTGCCGTTGATCAAGAGCCGGATGCGGCGGCCTTCGGCGTGGATCGTGTATTCATGCCAGCCGTCCTTCGAAAGCGCGAGCGCCTTCTCCTGCAATTCCTTGGGCGGCACGTCGAGCATCTTTCTGCGGCGGCTTTCGTCGTAGAGTCCGCCAGTGATGCCGGGGGCGATGTCGGCCTGGTAACCGATCACTTCGTGGTGGTTCGGCACCCGCTGCGAGCGAAACTGCACGCCCGCATTCCAGCCGCTGGTGCAGTCCATCTTGTATTCGAGCCTCAGTTCGAAGTTCTCAAACTCCTTGTCGGTGGCGAGAAACTCATTCCGTGGCGCTGCCCTGTCGGGGCTGCCGGCCACGACCTCGCCGTTTTCAATCCGCCAGGTGTTTGTCGTGTCGCCGTTCCAGCCGGCGAAGGTCTTGCCGTCGAAGAGCAGCGTCGGGTCGGCGGCGACCGCCGTGAACGTCGCGGTGGCAGCCATAAAAAGCATGGTGCCCGCGGCAGCCACGCGGACAAAAGAACGCAGCATGAGCAAACCTTTCGCTGGGAGGTTATGTCCACCGGCCCCTGCTTTTACCGCGCCGCCGAAAATCGATGTACGGCAGCGGATCGGGCGAATCCCGGTAACATATGGGCACCAAACACATTCATTTGAAGCCGTCCAACCATCATCGGAAAAGCTCTGTGAAGCCCTCACACGCCACCAAATTAGTCTCCTCGCCATCGCGGAGGACGTTTCTCGGCCAGTCGCTCGCCCTCGGGGCCGCTGCCGCTATGTGCTCGGCTCGATGATGACGCTGCCCGACGTGCAGTGCGTCGCCATCGCCGACGTGCAGGCCTCGCGCCGCGACGCGGGCAAAAAACTCGTGGACGAGAAGTATGGCACCACCGACTGCGCGCTCTACCGCGACTTCCGCGAACTGCTCGGCCGCGACGACATCGATGCCGTGCTCATCGCCACGGGCGATCGGTGGCACGCTCCGGCGTCGATGCTGGCGGCGGAAGCGGGGAAGGACGTCTACAGCGAAAAGCCCTGCGGACTCACGATCGACGTCTGCCAGCAGCTCGCCGACACGATCAAGAAGACCGGCCGGGTCTTCCAAGCGGGCACCCAGCGGCGGAGCGTGCCCAATTTCGCCGCGGCGGTCGAAATTGCGCGTTCCGGGAAGCTCGGCACGCTCGAGCGGCTGAACGCGTCGGTCTACAAGCCGACCCTCGGCAACGACTGGCTGCCCGCGCAGCCGACGCCGTCGCGCGACGACTGCGACTGGAACCTCTGGCTCGGCCCCGCCCCGTGGCGGCCCTACAACGACAAATATGTGGCCGGCGGCTGGCGCGGCATCTACGACTTCGACTCGGGCTGCAAGCTGCTCGACTGGGGCGCCCACACGGCCGACCTCTGCCAGTGGGCCAACGACGCCGACGACACGACGCCCGTCTCCTACGAGCCGACTGACGAGGGGATCGAGTGCCGCTACGCCAACGGCGTGGTGCTGTTCTTCGACTTCCTCGGCACGCCGTTCGGCGACCGCGCGCCGAACTGGAACACGAAGCTCGGCACCTGCCCGGTAAAGTTCATCGGCAGCGCGGGCTGGGTGGAGACGGGCGACGCGGGCGGCATCGAACTCTCGAATGAGGCTCTGCGGGCCGGCCTGCAGCCGCAGGAAAAGTTGGCCCGAGGTACCGACGCCGCCCTCCACGCCCGCAACTTCATCGACTGTGTGAAATCTCGGAAGCCGACGATCTGCAATGCCGACGTGATGCGGAAGAGCCACATCGCCTGCCACGCCGCGGCAATCGCCTGGATGCTCGGCCGCAAGCTCACCTTCGATCCGGCCCGGGAGGTCTTCACGACCCCCACCGGCCTCGACGCCGAAGCCAACAGCCTCCGCAGTCGGCCCGAACGCGACTGCTGGGCGTGAGCACCCGAGTCTGTGCCCGGCATCGAATCCGGGCCACATCCGCTGGCCTGACGCTAGTCGAGCATCTCTTCGACCAGTTCGCCGTGGACGTCGGTGAGCCGGAAGTCATGGCTCTGGAAGCGGTTATGTGAGCCGCTCGTGGTCGGAGCCGCGCAGGTGGAGGATGCCGAGCAATCGTGCCGTGTCCAGGCGGCGGCGCCGTCATCCCGCCGCGCCACCATGATCCGTGGATCGGCCCAGTTCCTCGAGGTCGGCGAGGGCATGGGCACCGATGACGAGGTACTCAGCCTCTCCGTCGTGAAATGCTCTCAGAATCGTGACGAAATGCGGATTCATCCAGCGGTGTTCCCGTCAGTGCTCATGCCTGCTTGGTAACCTGCCAGCAAAACTCGATTCGCTTGGAAGGCGTGAGATTCGAAGAATCGGCCTTGGGTCCAGCGTCTCCAACCCGGCCGATCCAGACGGGCCAGGCCGAGAAGACGGCCTCGAGGCCGCGGTTTGCGACGAGGGGGAAGGACTGCTTGCAACTCGACCCGATCGACGCACCAGGAGAGCGAAGCGTGTATCTCCCGGCTTTTTCGGGCATTCGTAGGGTGGAAAAATTCTTTCGGTAAAGAGCCGCCGGCCGCGACATCCGTTCTTGGATGATTCTTGTCTCGGGCCCGGGGGAAGTTCTTCCCCGAAATCCGTGGAAATGGGAGCGACTGTCATGACCGCCGCGAAATCTCGCCTTGTTCGGGTACCCGCATCTCAACGCGGCCGGCCGTCGGCTCGCCGCGCCGGGTTCACCCTGGTCGAACTGTTGGTGGTGATCGCCATCATCGGCGTGCTCATCGGCTTACTCCTTCCGGCCGTGCAGGCGGCGCGAGAGGCTGGCCGACGCACGAGCTGCTCCAACAAGCTCAAGCAAATGGCTCTCGGTTGCCTCAACCACCAGAGTACTTTCGGGATTTACCCTCCGGCATTCACCAATTCGTATTTACCCAAGCCGACAAACGAGAGGTGGGCCTTCGTCGCTGCCTCAAGCCCTCAGGATGGCGCCCCGTGGACCATCAGGGTTTTGCCCTTCATTGGAGACCAAGCCCGACATGACTCCTTCAACAAGAGCGACGGCAATTTTTCCGGATCGCACAGCGGGTATCCAAGCGTGAATCGGACTCAGGCCTACACCCCGAATGGCGACTTTCAATGCCCGTCGCATGAGCGAAGCACGTCGAACGCTCCCAACACCGACTACTTCGGCGTGTCGGGCGGAGGGCCATGGACTAATATGCCAGCCGGCAAGAAGCCGAGCGATGGGTATTCATGGTTCGCGGTGAATGGCGCCTACTACTTCGACAATGGCACGATCGTGATCAACGGCTCGGTGCGGCCGAAGGATGTCACCGACGGCACTTCGAAGCAGTTTCTCCTCGGCGAATCGCGGTATCAATTGCAGTATTGCACGGAAGAGGCCGCGGCTGCCGCCGCTCCATCCACATGGTGGGTGGGCCGCCTGAGTCGGCCATCCTGGGCCGGCACGGCACGAAACAGTCCGGGTACTTTCACGCTCGGCGCGACGGCACTGGCCGCCAGCTACAGCATCAACGGATCGCTATGGAACGACGTCTGCAGCTATCCAACCCCTACCGTTGACATCTGGAGGGAGCAGTTGCGGTATTTCGGCAGCCGGCATCCCGGCGGCTGTCACATGGCCTACGCCGACGGAAGTGTGCGGTTCACGGAGCAAACGATCGACATTGCGGCCTTCCGTCGGCTGGGTTCACGAGCCGATGGCCAGCTGCCTTGAACGCCAGAGGCACTCATGCAAAGATCCGATTCACAAATACATCGTCGTCGGCAGGCTCACCGTCAGGCCCTTGGGCTTGTGGCCTTTCCGGCTGCCGTCTTAATCGTCGCCCTTGCCACCATTCTCGGCGCCGCGGGGTGTCGCAGGACAGATGGGATGACGCAGGTCTCCGGGACCGTTTCCTGGAACGACGCGCCCGTGCAAAACGGCCAGATCACGATTGAGCCCGACGGTTCGCAGGGAAATCACGGCCCCCAGTCCGTGTCTAGCATCATGGACGGGAGGTTTCGCACCCGCGCGACGCATGGCTCGGTGAGTGGGCCGGTCGTGATCGAGGTCGTTGGTTATGGCGAACTCGGGGAGCGAGAGGTTCCGCCACCACTGTTTCCGCCCTATGTCTTCAAGACCGAGATTCCCGACGGCGCGTTCACGCTCGACATCGTCGTGCCCGATCTCGTGGACGCCCCACAGCGCCGCTGATGAGCATCGCGGTTTGCGCCACCCCACCCACGCGGGCAGAAAGCAGTTTTCCCGCTCGGGAAATCAGGCGGCTTTTAGACCCCCAAACGGGCATGTTTTCCCGATCGGGATATTTGGTGGCATAATCGTCAAAAATCATCGATTTGTTTCCCGATCGGTAAAGAAATGCGCCGCCGCTCCGTCAATCCTGCCGCGATCGGCCAGATCGTGCGCTCCACCCGCAAGGCCTGTCGCATGCGCCAAGACGAACTCGCCGGCGCCGCTGGTGTCGGCCTCCGGTTTGTCGTCGAGTTGGAGGCGGGGAAGCCGACGGCGCAACTCGGCAAGACGCTTCAGGTTCTGTCGGCGCTCGGATGCGTGATCGAAATCAGCCCCCCCCCCTCAGCTTTCGGTAGTCGTGGGCCATGAAACGCGTTCTCGATGTCTGGTGGAACAACCGGGTCGTCGGCCAACTGATGCAAAACCAGCATGGCGATCTCAGCTTCGCGTATGCCGCGGGGTGGCTCGCAGACACGAGTGCCCCCCCCACTGTCGGTTTCGTTGCCGAAAAGAGACGCGGCCTTCAGAAAGCGTGACTGTCGGCCTTTTTTTGCCGGCCTGCTCCCCGAGGAAGGACAGCGCGAGGCCGTTGCCAAGGTGCTTGGTGTATCCAGCGCGAACGACTTCTCGCTTCTCGATCGGCTGGGGGGTGAAGTGGCAGGGGCGATCGAGCTCCTCCCTGGCGGGATGCAGCCGCCACGCCCGCCCTCACAGCAGTCGCCAGTGCAGCTCGACGATGCCGCCTTGCTCACGTTGCTGGATGAACTGCCGCTTCGCCCCTTCCTCGCTGGTGAAAAAGGTTTGCGGCTTTCGTTGACGGGCGCACAGCCGAAGGTCACGCACGAATTGTGAACGAACTCGAGGTGTTGATTCGGGGGAGGATTGCCCTGTGCACGGCGAGCGTGACCAAGCAGCCACTCCCTCTCCGCCCCCAGGCGGTGGCACGCGGCGGATTGACAAGAACCTATACCGCTGTATATCATTGCGGTCATGTCCACTGCCGAACAACGTCGTTTGACCGCCGCGGAGTACCTCGCACTCGAGTCTGCCGCCGACGTCCGCCATGAGTTTCACGACGGCGAGATGTTTGCCATGGGCGGCGGTTCGCTCTGGCACAACCTGATCAAGGACAACTTTGCCCACGCACTCCGCACGCGGCTTGCAGATCGCGGATGCCGCGTCCTGACAAGCGACCAGCGGGTGAAGGTGGATGCCACCGGGCTCTACACCTACCCCGACGTGATCGTCTTCTGCGGCACCGCGACGATGGAAGACGGTATTCACCACACGCTCACCAACCCTTTGCTCATCGTCGAGGTGCTTTCCGACTCCACCGAGAAGTACGACCGCGGCATCAAGTTTGGTCACTACCGGCGGCTCGCGACGCTTCGGGAATACGTGCTGGTCGCCCAAGACCGCCTGTCTGTCGAGGCATTTCTCCGCCAGCCTGGCGAGGCCGATCAGGCCGGTGCCGACGACCACTGGCTTCTCTCCACGGCAACCGATCTTCGGGCCGCGATCCACCTGGAATCGCTCGGTGTCTCGGTGCCACTGACCGAGATCTACGACGGCGTGGAGTTTCCGGCCGCCGGTTCCGAACAGCCAGGCCCCTGAACCGGATCACGGTCCAACACGTCCCGGAGCCCGTCCGGGCTTGGGATCGTTTGGCAACGGGCCAGAGCTTCGCGCAAACCCGACGCCTCACCCCCACGGGCTCTGCCAGTCGCCCCAGGCGGCGAGGTAGCGGGCCAGCCCCGGGTGTTTTTCGGCCTTCGTCTCGATCCACTCCCGCGCCTCCTCGATGAGGGCATGCTCCCGCTTGATGTCGATCTCGCCCGCCACCACCCGGGACCGCAGGAACACGAAATACGTGTCGAGCACGTCGCCGCGGCAGTAGTCATGAATCTCCGCCGCCCGGCCGGCGTCCCACAGGTCCTGCACCATGTGGCCGGCCACGTCCATCTTGCCCGGCTTGCCGATCAGGTTGGCCGCCAGTGACAGCCCCCCATTGAACCGCGAGGCGCCGCTGTTGGTGAGCCACTCATGGAGATCGAAGTGATCGGCCGTGTTGTACCGATACCGCGGCTGGTCGAAGTTGCGGCGATCCTCCGCAAACCAGTCGGGCAGCTGAATCCCATAGCGGAAGGCACAGAGTTCGAGGAGCGGCATGTCGAAGCCGCGGCCGTTGAAACTCACCAGCCGCGGCCGATTGTTCCGCCGCCAGCCTTCCCAAAACATCTTCACGATCTCATGGGGCCGCGCCTGCTCTTCGTCGAGTGCCACCAGATCGAGCAGCCGGTAGTCAGCCGCCACCTTCGCCACGACCAGCGAAATCGGCAGCTGAAACGTATACGGAATGAAATCCTTCCCGTTTTCGACGAGCAGCTCCTCGCGATACTTCTTCACCGCCGCCTTCGGGTCGAGCTTCTCGCTTGAATACTTCAGCCGCGCGATCAACTCACCATCAGCCACACTCTCGATATCAAACACGAGGCAGGCAGTGTCTTGCTTGGCCATACGTCTCAAAACCGGCTCGGAGGCGGCAAAAGTCTCGTCGCGGGGCGAGGATACGCCCACCGCTCCTCGAGCGTTCGCCGCCCCCCGAGCCTCGTCTTCTCCGATGCGAAGGGGAATCACAGTCCAGATTATTGTCGAGCGAGCGGGTGCTTCAGCGGTAGCCACGCGCCATCCGCCTTGCTCGAAGCCACCGACTGCTCGATGAAATACATTCCCTCCACCCCATCGTGGACGTTGGGGTAGACCGTGTTGGTCCGCTCGAAGGGCCGGCCCGTCATTGCCAACTCCATCGCGTCGTACGCGGCGCGGTAGATGTTGGCGAAGGCCTCGAAGAAGGCTTCAGGATGGCCCGAGGGCAGCCGGCATGCCGCCTTGCCCATCGCGTTCATGAACGGGGCGTTGGGGTCGCGGGTGTAGATGGCATGCGGGTGGCCATTGCGGCGCACGAACAGCTTGTTGGGCTCTTCCTGATGCCATTCGAGGCTCGCCAGCGTGCCGTCGATCTCGATCCGCACGTCGTTCTCGCGACCGTGGCTGATCTGCGAGGCGGTGACGGTGCCGAGGGCGCCGTTTTGATAGCGGATCACGGCGTGGCCGTAGTCGTCGAGGGCCCGGCCCGGCTCATACACCTTGAGATGCGCACTGATCGTCTCCGGCAGAATGCCTGTCATGTAGCGGCCGAGGTTGTAGGCATGGGTGCCGATGTCGCCGAAGGCGCCGGCGGCGCCGCTCTTCTTCGGGTCGGTCCGCCAGGCGGCCTGCTTCTGCCCCTCGCTC